>DATAMU010000366.1:0-5243 GCA_036266605.1 Candidatus Acidiferrum sp.
CAGATGATGCTCGGCCATCGTCTCGAAAAGCAGCCCCGTCCACTCGCCAGCGCTGAGGGTGCCTGTCGACGCCGCGTACTTTGCGCCGGTCTGCTTCGCCCAGGCGTTATATCGCTCCGTCGCCGCTCGTGGCCCGCCAGCCTTCGCCAATTCGTCGAGCGAAGGCGCCGCCTCCGCCCCTTCGGGCCAATACTTAATGATGGCTTCGCGCATCGAGAGGCGCGTCATCTTGCCGAAGTCCAGCTCAACCTCGCCGAATTTTACGACGGTCGAACCGGTAATCGCCTTTGTGATATCAGCAAAAAGCTGCTCGTTCAGTTCCATCAGGTCGAGATAGTTGCTATACGCCTGATAGAACTCCAGCATCGTGAATTCTGGGTTGTGCTGTGTTGAGATGCCTTCGTTGCGAAAGTTGCGGTTGATCTCATAAACGCGGTCGAACCCACCGACCGTCAACCGCTTGAGGTACAGCTCCGGCGCGATGCGTAAATAGAGCGCGATATCCAGCGTGTTGTGATGCGTGACAAACGGCCGCGCCGCTGCTCCGCCCGGAATCGGATGCATCATCGGGGTTTCGACTTCGATATATCCCCGCGAATCGAAAAACCGGCGTAATTCCTGGACAATCCGCGCGCGCGTCACAAAAATTTCGCGCGATTTGTCGTTGGCGATCAGATCGAGATAGCGCTGCCGATATCGCAACTCGATATCAGTCAGACCGTGCCACTTCTCGGGCAGCGGCAGCAGCGCCTTCGACAAGAACGTTATTTCTTCGACCCAAACCGACAGCTCGCCGGTCTTCGTTCGAAACAAATGCCCGCGGACTCCGATCGAATCGCCCAGATCGAGCAAATGAAACAACTCGAATCCCTTGTCGCCGAGCACGTCTTTACGCGCGTACACCTGCACGCGCTTTCCCGAGCCCTGTAGGTGCGCGAATCCCGCCTTCCCCATCAAGCGAAAACTGACGATACGTCCTGCGACGCGAATTTCGCGCTTATCGGCCTCGAGTTCCGGCGCCGTCGCGGAGGAATATTTTTCGACGATCGTCGCGGGCGTCTCGGTCCAGCGAAACTCCCGCGGAAACGGATCGATTCCCAGCGCTCGAATCTGTTCGAGTTTTTTCTGGCGCTGCTCAAACTGGTCGCGCGGTTCGAATTCCAAAGTGGGAAAAATCCTTTCCGAAGGTCTGAAGAGTATATCGGTGCGTGCGCGAACCGAGCAAGGAAGCGGGCACACACGAAGAAACCTTTCGCGTTCGCGACAGCCTTACACCCGAAGCGGTACTAGTATCAGTCATCCCAAACAGTAAGTTTATTGTTTAGTTAGACACAAACGCTTCGACAATAAACATACTTCACGTCCTGTGGATTTTGTTATACTCACCCGCGTCGGGGGGTCGAAACACTTGGGTACTCGAACACTTCCTTCGGTTCAAGATGATTGGTGCGCTTGGCTGCCTCGCGAAAAAGACCAAGCCTATAATGCCTTCGTTCGTCAACTCGAATCGGCGTACAACATGTTCAGCGTCTCGCTCGACGAGGCTCTGGAATATCGCCGGCAGGGCCAAGTTTCAAAATCCTATCAAGCCGTTTTGGTCACTCCTGACTTGGCCTCTCGTTTAGCGGGTAATTTGAGCGCGATGCTCCGCGCGCTGGCCGGGCACGCCAAGCACTACGGCACAGTTCCCAACGCCGCACCGCTAAGCCCCTCGAATTTTCTGGGTCCTAAAGAGCAAAAAACCGCACGCATGAGCGATCTGCTCAGCCGGGTCCTGCTCACCCAGCGGTCTCAGTTCCTCCACAAGATCGGCGCTCTCGAAGAGATGGTCTGCGACTTGGGCAAGGACTTCCGCTTTGCTGTGGAAAACCTGACCGCGGTCGGTTCGCTCAAGCCGGCAGCCGAGTGGCAGGTCATCGACGCGGCTCATTACGACCTCAATACCTGCCTGCGCGAGACGATCGTCCTCCTGAAGTCTTTCTTTGTAGTGCTAGAGAGCGACCAGGTGGTCGCCTTCCAACGTACCGTACGTGCCCAGAGTCAGGGCGTCGAGCCTCCCCGCACGGTCGGCGATCGCATCATGCGATCTAGACGTATGGCCTCGGTCGGGGGACAATAGGCCAACGGCCTCGCCTTCCCCGGTGCGGTCCGCCCTGCGGAACGAATGAGCAGTCCAGGGGAAATAGGAACAGGGAATCTGCGTAATTTTCCGATAACGCGGGTTTATTAGCTTAGACAACTCCAGGAGGTTACCGGTGCATCCGAAGGGGTGGATGCGCCGTACTCGGACCGTTGGCCCGGAACCGACCAGTCGATCCTAGCGTGTCAGGTCATACTCAGCCACAACCGCTGAATGAGGCCGACGCCATACGTCTGGCTCAAGCCGGAGACGGGGCGGCCTTTGAGTTTCTGTATGAACTCCATGGTCGCCGAGTCTATGCCTTATGTCTGAGGATGGTGGGTAACCCGTCCGACGCGGAAGACTTGATGCAGGAAGCGTTTCTGCAGCTGTTCCGCAAGATCGGTACTTTCCGGGGCGAGTCAGCCTTCTCGACTTGGCTTCACCGGATGACGGTCAACGTGGTCCTGATGCGCCTGAGGAAGAAGTCGCTTCCGGTCGCATCGCTGGAAGAAACCACGGATCCGGACGAGGAAACTGGCGGCCCAAGAAAGGACCCGGGTGCGCCGGACCTGCGATTAGCCGGCGCGGTGGATCGGGTCAACTTGGAACGCTCGATCGAGAAATTGCCCCCAGGTTACCGGACCGTGTTCACGCTCCACGACGTTCAGGGGTATGAGCACAACGAAATCGCCGGGATCATGGGCTGCTCGGTCGGCAACTCCAAGTCGCAGTTGCACAAAGCCCGCACGAAGTTACGCGACCTGCTGCAGGAAGAAGTCAGGGCCCAAGCCCGGCAGGAACGTCATGCGGCAAAATCGCAGACGGGGTCTGGCGATTGAGCTACACTGTTCCAAGTTTTGTTGCCAATGTTGGGGTGGTTGTCTTCGACGAACACAGGCCGTGCGACTCCCTCGAAAGTCGTCCGGGCAAGCCTACTGTGGCCTCGTCTAACGGAGTGAAGGGCCATGCAGTGTAAAGAAGTGGAAGTCGTCCTTGAGCAAGAGGGCTGGACTCCTCTGCCGGAAGCGGCCCGTAAACACGTGGCCGGTTGCGGCAATTGCCAGAGCCTGGTCGAAGATCTGACGGAGATCGTCGCCACAGCTCATTTGCTTCCCGCCGAAGTTGAACCTCCCGCGCGGGTTTGGGTTTCATTGAAAGCCCAGCTCGAAGCGGAAGGAATCATCAAGCCGCCAGTTATCGCAACCCAAAGAGTTTCATTTTGGGCCGGCTTTCAGGATCTATTTCGGTCGCGGGTGCTGGCAACGGGAGTCGTGGGTTTGCTCGTAGTCGCGGCGGTCACATCGCAGTTGCAGCACTCGTCCGCGCCTCAGACCGAAGCCCACAACTTCTTCAACGACACTGCCATCGCTCTCAATGCCGATGAGGCGAGCCTGAATCAGGTCAGCTTGTCCTCGGAACCGGTTGACGTCTCCCTCCACCAGAATCTCGACATCGTCGATAAGTTCATCGCGGATTGCGAACAGCGCATCAAAGATGAACCGGGCGACGAACTCACGCGCGAGTATTTAACCGGCGCGTACGAGCAAAAGGCCGAGCTGATTTCGGCGATGATGGAACGCCGCGGGAGTGTGAACTGAAATGAACGCACAAACGATTCGTCGCAGCATCCTGCCCGTGCTGGGAGCGGGTGCGTTGCTCTGGGCCGTGGTTCCGGCCGCGCAAGCCAACGAGCATTTCGAGAAGCATTTTCCCGTCAAAGGTCATCCGGTCGTCTGCATCCATAATATTGGCGACGGCCGCATCGAGGTGAAGTCCTCGAAGAATCAGGAAGTCATTGTCGCGGGGACCGCGGCTTCGAAGAAAGTCGTGCTCGAAACCGAAGCTCCCGGCGATCGCATCGACGTTTCGCCTGTCGTGGTCGATTCCAGCGCGCAGCCCGGCGAACTGGAAGTCAATTTTCAGCTCACCGTTCCTGAAGAGACCGAACTCGAACTCAAGACGCAGACCGGCCTCATCTACGTCGAGCAGGTCATGGGCGACATGACGCTGCAAAGCGTCGCGGGCGACATTCACCTCAAGGAAGTCTCCGGCTACATCGTCGTGCGCACGATGCACGGCTCGCTCGTCTGCGCGCAGTGCGCCGGCAAGCTCGACTTCAACTCCGTCAGCGGCAACGCGCAGTTGCTTCAGCCCGGCCTGACGAGCGTCAATCTTTTCACCACCTCGGGCAACATTCTTTTCGACGGCGACTTCATCCGCACCGGCCTCTACACGATGCGCAGCGGCAAGGGCACCGTGGAAGTCCACTTCTCGGGCAACGACTCTTTCGATCTCAACGCGCAGACCGCCACCGGCACCGTGGACAATCAGGCCGAAGCATTCCTCAAGCCTGACTCGCACGGCATGCGCCACATGGCCTCGAAATTCACCAAGGGCCTGTTTGGCACCGTCGGCAACGGCCTCGCGAAAGTCGAACTCTCTTCCTACAGTGGTACAATCCGCATCCTGAAGCGCGATTAGTTTTTGCGCGAGCAACCTGCAAGCTTTGAATTCTGTGTTCTGAATTTGTGCGCTCACGCTGTTTGCGTTCGCGATTTTTCGTCGCGTCTCGGCGTGCGCATCACGGGTCGAGCTAGCCGCATCGTTTTCGCATGAGCCAACCGCCACGCCCACCACTGCCACCGCAGCAACGCGTCCCGCTGCTTTGCCTCGCCGGCTTCATGGGCTCCGGCAAGACCACTGTCGGCACGCTTCTCGCGCGCCAACTCGCCTGGCGCTTCGTCGATCTCGACGACCGCATCGAAGCCGCCGCCAACATGCGCATCCCCGAGATGTTTGAGCGCCTCGGCGAACCCGCCTTTCGCCAGATTGAAGCCGACCAACTTCGCGCCACTCTCGGCCGTGTCTTCGAATTGAAAGAATCGATCGTGCTCGCACTCGGCGGCGGCACTTACGCCCAGCAAGGCGCGCCCGAATTTCTCCGCGCCGCTGGCGTCCCCGTGGTGTGGCTCGATGCTCCCGTCGAAGTCCTGCTCGCCCGCTGCATGACCATGACCGGCCGCCCGCTCTTCCGCGACGAATCCAGCTTCCGCGCGCTCTACGCGCAACGTCTCCCGTCCTATCAACTCGCCGAGCATCGCATCGATAGTTCCGGCGATCC
>DATAMU010000367.1:0-2870 GCA_036266605.1 Candidatus Acidiferrum sp.
CCGGATTCTGCGGCCCATGATTCTGCTCGTTCGGCAAATGATGATCCTGCGAACGCGGCGTCGGCTTTGTCGCCTCTTGCGCATTCGCGACACCAGCAGCCGCGGCTGCCGCCATCGCTGCTCCAATAAATCTTCTCCGAGCGATATCCAGACTCTTGTCCTCAGCCATTCCTCATCCTTCCGAAAAAATTTACGAGCGAACCTCTCACACCCACGCCGGGCACTTCAACTGCCGCCCTATGATACGATTCTTATTCAATAGATCGGAGCACGCGCGCATCTTGAGCACTTCCAAGCAGTCTGTAACTGTAATCCCTCTCGGTGGTCTCGGCGAATTCGGTATGAACATGATGGCCATTCGCATCGGCGAAGCCATCATCGTTGTTGACGCCGGCATGATGTTCCCCGAATCCGAACTCCTCGGCGTCGATCTCGTCATCCCCGACATCACCTATCTCAAGCAAAATCGCCACCAGGTCAAAGCGATCGTCCTCACGCACGGTCACGAAGATCACATCGGCGCTCTCCCGTACATCCTCAGAGACATCAACGTGCCCGTCTACGGCACCCGCTTCACGCTCGCACTCGTCAAAAAGCGCCTCGAAGAAGCCGGCCTTCTCGACTCCACCACGCTCCGCGAAGTCACGCCCAGCCGCACCGTCGAGATCGACCCCTTCGAGATCGAATTTATTCCCGTCACGCACAGCACCATCGACTGCGTCGCACTCGCCATCCGCACTCCGCTCGGCGTCATCATCCACACCGGCGACTTTAAGATCGATCAAACTCCCGTTGACGGCGCCGGCTTCGACCTCCACGCCTTCGCGCGTTACGGCAACGAAGGCGTCCTCGCGCTCTTCTCCGACTCCACCAACGTCGAGCGCCCCGGCTTCACTCCGTCCGAGCGCGCCGTCGTCTCGCGTCTCGAAGATCTCTGCCGCAGCGCCCCGCGCCGCGTCATTCTCTCCTGCTTCGCCAGCAGCATTCATCGCATTCAGCAAGTCATCGACATCGCCACGCGCGTCAATCGCAAAGTCGCCTTTGTCGGCCGCAGCATGGTGGACAACGTCGAAATCGCGCACTCGATGAGCTACCTGCGCATTCCCGACGGCATGGTCGTCCGCTCGCAAGACATCCGCAGCTTCGATCCGCGTCGCATCATCGTCCTCGCCAGCGGCAGCCAGGCCGAGCCTATGTCATCGATGTCGCGCATCGCCGTGGACAATCACCGCTTCGTCTCCGTCGACGAAAACGACACCGTCATCCTCTCCGCCCGCATCATTCCCGGCAACGACAAGCCCATCTTCCGCATGCTCGACCACATGTTCCGCCGCCGCGCCCTCGTCTACTACGACAATTCCGGCGGCACCATCCACGTCTCCGGCCACGCCAGCCAGGAAGAGCAAAAGCTCATCCTCCAGCTCTGCAAGCCAAAATATTTCATCCCCGTTCACGGCGAATATCGCCATCTCTTCAGGCACGCAGCTCTCGCCCATCAACTCGGCGTCGTCTCCGGGGAAATCCTGCTCATGGAAGACGGCCAGCAAGTCGAGTTCACCGAAGACGGCGCCTACCGCCGCGATCCCGTCACCGCCGGCCGCACCCTCGTCGATTCCGGCTCGCTCGAAGAAATCGAAGAAGCCGTCATCCGCGATCGCCGCCACCTCTCCGAAGACGGCGTCGTCGTCCCCATCATCGCCATCGACAAACACACCGGCCGGGTCGACCTCCCGCCTGAAATCGTCACCCGCGGAATGTTTTCCGACAACGGCACCGAACTCATGGCAGGCGCCCGGGATGTCGTCCTCAAAACCATCGAGCAATCCAACGCCGAAGAAAAAGTCGATTGGTCCATCCTCAAAGAAAAAATCCGCGTCGACCTAAAACGCTACATCAACAAACACACCAGCAAACGCCCCCTAATCCTCCCCGTCATCCTCGAAGTCTAGGTTTCCGCTTCGGCGTGACGTGCGCGAATCATTTGCGCGTATCTCAATTGACGAACCCGAAAGCACGCTCATAAGATGGCGCAGACATGGTGGCCCAATCTCGCCGTCAACAGCGTGTGTTCGCATCGTCCCTTCGCCGTAGGATAGTCAAGCCTGGCCGTCTCGTGAGTGTTGTCGTGCCCGCAGTTATCTTCGTTGTTTTTTCACTCACGATGCCGCGGCGGGTTTTCACGCAGGAAGCCGATCTCGCTACACGCATCTCAAACACGATAAATGGCGCTCGCCAGTGGCTCGACGGAAAGCTTTCGACTCCCGGCACGAGCGCTACACTCCGCGAACGAGAGCGTTCGTCCCAGGAAAACCAGCTAAAGGTGAGCTACAACTTGATGGTCGAGGGTGCGTCGAAAGATCAGAACTATGTTTTGATCTCATGGCCTATAAATTCGGCAAAGCCCATTGAGCAGCTCAAAGGAGTGAGTATCGGCGCCGACGGTATAGTGGTTTGTGCGGGCAAGACATCCGAACAATGCGTCGGCGAAAAGGAAAACGACCCGGTCAACCTCGTTTTCCTGCCCCAACCGGGCGAGATCGTTCGTTTGGCACTGATTTCTTCAGACCAGAAGATAAAAGTCTTCGCTGCTGCTGTTCCCGATCCGATTGTTTCGCGCAGCAGTCCTTGTAGCCTCGAGGTCATCCGCCTGATGCCGCGCTTCGCACTGGCATTCATCCGAGCCAAAGGTTACGCATCGAACGAAACCTTGACGTTCAACTCGAAATCGTACAACGAGTCCCACCAACAGGATGTGAAGGCCGACGGCGAAGGAAACGCGGTATGGGGAATGCTTCCGGCCGTAAAAGACAAAAAACGAGGCACAACGAACGTGTCGGCAAAAGGTGGTAGTTGCACATCTTCGATTTCGT
>DATAMU010000368.1:0-5834 GCA_036266605.1 Candidatus Acidiferrum sp.
CGATGTGTCGCTTCAGGGCGGACCTGGAATCACGGCGCCGGTTGCTTCGCGCGGGTGTGCGTTTGGAGATTTCGACAATGATGGCGATCTCGACGTCGTCGTGAATACCGTGAACGATTTTCCGCAGCTGCTCCGTTGCGATTCGACGACGAAGAACAACTGGATCAAAGTGCGGACGATCGGCGTGAAGTCGAATCGCAGCGGCATTGGATCGCGAATTCGCTGCGTGACGAAGGTTGCGGGCGAGTCGAAGCCGCATTCGCAAATCGATGAAGTGCGCAGCGGCGGGAGCTATATTTCGCAGAACGATCTGCGCGTGCATTTTGGGATTGGGAAGGCCGAGAAGGTGGATTTGCTGGAGATTCGTTGGCCAAGCGGGCAAGTGGATGCGCTGAAAGACGTCAAAGCGAATCAGTTGGTTTATGTGAAGGAAGGGCAGGGCATTGACCGGACTGTTTCGTTTGATCCGGCAATGAAAGGGAAGCCCTCGAGGTAAATTTTCGACGCTATCTGCCTTTGTCGCGCTGCTCGGACGAATCAACGGTGTGGTATCGTTTCGCCGTCATATTAGGCCCGGAGGTCTTATCTCGATGAAGGTGTTTCTCTCTCTCCTTGTTGCTGCTCTCGCGATTTTGGTCCTCGCTCAAACGCCCACCCATGTACGTGCGGCGGACGGCAAGCCTGAACGCGCGATTGCGATCACGATCGATGATTTGCCTGCCGGCGCTGCCAGCAACATGACCGCCGCGGAAATTACTTCCATGACGAAGCGGCTGACGGACACACTGCGCGAGCAGAAGATTCCTGTCGTCGCGTTCGTCAACGAACGGAAGCTCTACTACAAATGGGACGAGGTGAACGAACGCATCGCGGCGCTGAACATGTGGCTCGACGCCGGATTCGAGCTTGGTAACCACACCTACGCGCATACTTCGCTGAACGGCGGTGGACTGAAAGCCTTTGAAGACGGTGTGATTCAGGGCGAGAGCGTCACGCGATTGCTGATGACGCAGCACCATCAGACGCTGCGATATTTTCGACATCCGTATCTCGACACCGGCCGCGATTTGAAAACACGGCGCGAGGCGGAACAATTCCTCGTCGAGCGCGGCTATCGTATAGCGCCGGTCACGATGGATGCGTGGGACTGGATGTTTGCGGGAATTTATGACGACGCAAAACGCCGTGGGGATACCGCGTTGCAGCAGCAGGTTGTGAAGTCGTATCTCGACTACACGACGGAAGTTTTCACCTACTTTGAAAAGCTGTCGCGCGATTTGCTCGGCTACGAGCCGAAGCAGATTTTGCTGATGCACGCCAACAATCTGGAGGCGGAGCACATCGGCGAAGTGCTCGAACTTTTGCGCAAGCGCGGCTATCAATTCATTCCGCTCGGCGCGGCGCTGAGCGATTCCGCTTACAGCCTGCCGGACACATTCGTTGCCGATGAAGGCGGCAGTTGGCTCGAGCATTGGGCGATTTCAATGGGCAAGCCGCCGCTCAACGAACCTTCGGCCCCGAAAGATATGCTCGATCGAGCGGCAGCTTTGCCCCATCCGAATCCGTGAGTATTTGACGCGACGACGAGAAGCGCTACGAGCGCAGGCGATTGTGAATTAGCGGGTCTCTAGGCTGACGCTTCAAAAACGGCATGGACCCCCGCACTCCATATCGATCGTGGCGCGGCAAGTGACCGCGAGCGATTATCGTTTTTGGCCAGGCTCAATACCCAGAAGGTTTCGGCGTAGTACGAAATTGAGCCTACCTTTCTCATTAGAACCGTACGATTCTTCTAACCTCCCCTTTCGGCTGCGCTTGCGCGCTCGCCACCCCGTTTGGCACGTCTTGGAGGTCTCGGAATGGAACACTTCGTCGAAAAACTCGACCATGACCGCCGTTTGTCTCTTCGTCACAACGTGCGCACCGATTTGCGCGTGCGAATGCGCAAGCTTGAGATGCCAGAGCAGCGAGTGCATTCTGAAAATCTTTCGCAGCGCGGAGTGTTCTTTACTACCGATTTACCGATCAACAAGGGCACGGCACTGGATTTGCTGGTCGAGATGCCGGAGCAGGTGACCGGTGTGCCGCCAGCGCAGTGGCTTTGTACGGGACACGTCGTGCGCGTTGTGCCGATGCAGCCGGAGGGGAAGCGTGGGGTTGGCGTGCAGTTTGATTTTTACGAGGTGTCGCGGCCAGAACGCCCGCGATGGGCGATGGGATCGATGTTGCGTGGGCCGCTGGTTGTGCCGGTTGGGCGTTGAGCTGAACGGATTCGTCGCAATTGTGCGTAGTCGATGCGCTCCGCCGCCAAGAAGCGTCTTAACAACGGAATTTTTCCGAGCGAAATTTGCACTGCCGGGAAGGAGGCGATGTGAGTCGAGCAAAGAGGCCCCTGTTGCATTCGCCTGAGCCCGCCTTTCCAGCGTCAAAATCGCTGACCATACGGCCTACGGCTTTTGTATTTTTCGATCGCAAGTCGGGAATGCGGCGATTTGAAGTGAAAGCCGGCGACGACGGACGCATGCCGGGGGAACAGGCTGCAAGTCTGTTGGCGATTCATTGTGTTGCACGACAGCAACAACCACGCGATTTCGACGTGATGGTGGCGGCGAGCGAAGACCTGATCGACGGAATCGTGGATCGCGCGAATAAATTGATTCGCAGTTGTTCGGGATTCAAAGTCGCGGGCATGCAACTGAGCCGGCGACAGCACGAGGTGCTTGCTTCGGTCGCGCAGAACCTGAGCAACAAGGAAATCGCAGCGAGGCTCAATGTTTCGGTACGCACGGTGAAATTTCACGTGTCAACGCTGCTGGAAAAATTTGAAGTCCGCGGTCGCGTGGATTTGATGATCGAGGCGGCGGAGTTTTTGCCGATCGAGGGCGTACACAGGCGGGCTGCGGCGCATGGTGCATCCGCTTCGTCGATTGTGGCGAGCGCGGCGGCGTTGTTGCCAATGGCGGCCGTATCGGGACTGCGAATGCGCGTTGCGGATGCGGCGGGCGGACGCCGAGCAGGCGATTGACTGCTGAACGAACGTCTATTCACATGACTGTTAGGACTCTGTTCCACTCACGAAAGCGAGCACAGCACCGATGCAAAAGCGAGCTCTGATCGTCGATACGGAATCGGAAACGTGCGAACTCATCGAGAAGGTGCTCACATCGGTGGGGATCGACTCGCTCACGCTGAATCGCAGCTCTGAAGCGCCGAAAATCTTGCGCGAAGGAAAATTCGCGGTGGCGTTTTTTGCGCTGCGGATGACATCGCCCGATGGCCCGGAACTGACGCGGCAGATGCGAGATTCGACTTTCAATCGCATGACGCCGGTAGTGTTGATCAGCGACGATCAGCGGCCCACGGCGGTGTCGCAGGGATTTGAGGCGGGGGCAAGTTTTTTTCTGTATAAGCCGGTTGATCGAGAGCGGTTGCTGCACTTGGTCCGTGTTGCGCAAGGGGCGACAGAGCATGAGCGCCGGAGGACACGGCGCGTGCCGGTGAAATCGCGCGTCTTGCTCACTTATGGGACACAACAAATCGACGGCGAAAGCGTCAATGTAAGCATGGAAGGTTTGCTCGTTAAGGTCCCAAGAGCAATTCCGATCGGCTCGTCGGTGAACGTATCTATGCATTTATCGCGAGGAATGAAGCCGATCGTTGGTGGGGGGTGCGTTGTCCGCCTGAACGGACCCACCCAGATGGGAATTCGTTTGGGGCGTCTCGAGCTGGCTGAAAGCGAACGCCTGCAGGAATTTCTGCTCTCCTTGGTTCCTGTTGTGACATAGCGTCACTTGACTGTTGTTCCCAAGCCTTCCTTCAATTCATTCAATTTGTCGGTGGAAACCTTGGCGAACGTTTCGGTTAGCCCGCTAGGCCAGCGGACTTCGACGGAATCGATTTTGGTCGCGGCGCCCAGGCCGAAGTGTACGCGCATGTCGTTGTTGGAGATGAAACTGGAGCCGCTACGGACTTCGTCGACGAGCGTTCGGTTACCGACTTTCACTTTGATTCGCGCGCCGATTGCATCGCGCGTCGATTTCGGCGTGTTCGCGTCGGGCGACTTCGTCGTTGGATACGTACCGGTGAGATGAAACGCCACCCAGTGATTCGGCGCCCGTACCTGATTGACGAGTAAGCTTGGCGGCGCATTCATGTTGCTCACAACTGCCGAAAGTTTGCCGTCGTTCCACAGATCGCCGATTGCCAGGCCGCGTGACGAACTCACGTTCGTGATTCCGGGACCTGCGCTCGCGGAGATGTCGGTGAACGTTCCGTTGCTGTTGTTGTGATAAAGAATCCGTGGTTCCTGAAAATTGCTGCCGAGATGCTGGCTATCGACTTCGGGATAGACGTGGCCGTTGACGAGCATCAGATCGGGCCGGCCGTCGTTGTCGAAATCGAAAAACATGGTGCCCCAGCCGAGATATTGCGTGTGCAGGCCAAGTCCGGCCGCGAAGGTGACGTCGTCGAAAGTGCCGTCGCCGTTGTTGCGATAGAGCGTCGCGGTGTCGTCGGAGAAATTTGTTTTGAAAATGTCGAGGCGGCCGTCGCCGTTGTAATCGCCGACGGTTGAGCCCATGCCGGCTTGCGCGTGGCCGTCTTCGTTGAATGCGGCGCCCGCGGTGACAGCCACGTCCTTGAACGTGCCGTCGTGATTGTTGTGATAAAGGATGCTCGCCGTGGAATCGCACGCGACGTAGATGTCAGGCCAGCCGTCGTTGTCGTAGTCGAGTGTCGTGACGCTGAAAGAATATGCGCCGCTCGTCTTGTCGATCTCAGCCTTTTTTGTAACGTCTTCAAACGTGCCGTCGCCGCGATTGTGATAGAGGATGTTGCTCGCGGTTGGCAGTCCCTGCGGGCCGCACATCACGGGAACGCCCTTCCACATACAACTCGCGCGATCACCCGGTGCGGGCGTTTTTGCGAGATCGAAGTCGACATAGTTCGCGACCATCAGATCGAGATGGCCGTCGCGATCGTAGTCGACGAACGCGCAGCCGGTGCCCCACGCTTTGCCAGTACCCGATACGCCGTTTTTTTCGCTGACGTCGGTGAACGTGCCGTCGCCGTTGTTGCGATACAGCACGTTTTTGCCGTAGTAGGTGACGTAGAGATCGGGCCAGCCATCGTTGTCGTAATCGCCGACACAGACGCCTTGCCCCCAGCCCGTGTGGACGAGGCCGGAACGCTCTGTGATGTCGGTGAACGTGCCGTCGTGATTGTTGTGATAGAAGTGATTCGACGCGGCTTTGCCTGCTGATTGCTCGCCTTCGAGTTTCGTTCCGTTGACGATGAAAATGTCGGGCCAGCCATCGTTGTCGGCGTCGAAGATGGCGACGCCGGTGCCGGTGGTTTCGATGATGTATTTTTTTGTGGTGACGCCGCCGAAGGTGTTGACCATCGTGAGGCCGGCTTTTTTGGCGATGTCGGTAAAATAGGCGACGGGTTTTACGGGCTGCTGCTTCTGATCGGTTGCTTTACCTTGATGCGGATAGGCCGCGAGCGCCGCGCAGGAGGCGCATACGATTGCGAAAACCATGTGGAGCCTGCGCGGGAAGCCGTACCTTTGGCGAGAATCGACAAATTTCATGGCGTCCGTCGATGTTAGGTGCGCGTTGCAGGGCGGTCAAGGCATGCGGACCGATGCGGTCGTCCATGTGGGGTGGGAACTGGGCTTGCGTGGTACGATTTTTGGGTGAATCGGCTTAAGGGTGTCCCAGTTTTCAGAGTTGCTGTTCTAAGTGCCGGGTTCCTCATCGCGCTTGGCGCTCCAGTTCCTGCCTCCGCGCAGACTGCGGCGCAGGCGGATGAAATTTATCGGCAGGGGATTGCGG
>DATAMU010000369.1:0-5930 GCA_036266605.1 Candidatus Acidiferrum sp.
ACGCTCATTCCGCTTTTTCGAATCCGCAATTCGCCGATCCGGCGAAAGGTGATTTTCACTTGCGGCAGGATTCCCCAGCGATTGGTTCGGGTGACATCAAGGAGTTGCCCGTCGGCGACGTCGATCTGGATGGCTTGCCGCGGATAAAGAACGGCAAAATCGACATCGGCTGCTATCAAACGAAATAGCCCGAATGTATGTCTCGGCCATCCGACCGCCTCGACGTTTTCTCGCTCTCGGCGGGAACGATCGATGCGCTCCCTTGTGCGAAGAAACACTCGTTGCGGCGTTGGATTCGACGTTGAGCCGCCCGAACGTCCAGCGCCACCAATTGTTGTGAAATGTTTCTGAGTTACTACCCAACGCGCTATCGAAAAAGTTGATTCGTACGCGCCGCACAATCCCGCGCAGGAAGCTGTAAATTCTTCCTAAGAAATATGGTACAAACGTTTCACGAGTGGTGTGTGCCCGTTCGTGCCCCAGGGAGGCGTGTGATGACCTTGAATTTGTCCCGCAGGATCTTTGTATTTTTTGCAGCTGTGTCTCTATTTCTATTTTTAACCACGAATAACGTTTCGTTCGCGCAAGCTGTCTTCGGAAATATCATCGGCACCGTGACCGACCCTAGCGGCAGCGCCGTGCCCAATGCTTCGGTGGACGTCACCGACGTCGATCGCGGTAACACCATTCACGTCGCCACCAACGACAGCGGCAACTTTGAAGTAACCCACTTGCTCGCCGGTCATTATAAGGTTCGTGTCACCGCGGCGGGCTTCGGGGACTTCGAAAGCACGGCCGAAGTGCAAATCGATGCATCGACCCGCGTCGATGCCGCGCTCGGCCTGCAACAGACATCGACCAAAATCGAAGTCAGCTCCGACACGCCGCTTATGAAGGTCGATCGCGCCGACGTCAGCACGACGCTCAGCACGCACGAACTCGGAAGTCTTCCGATTCTCAATCGAAATCTGACACAAACGTTACTGATTACGCCGGGCACGCAGCTCAATGATTGGCAGCACGCATCGTCCGAAAATCCGCAGGGCGGCTACCAGATCGACGTCAACGGGCAGCAGTTCACCTCCAACGGCTTCTTGCTCGACGGCACCGAAAACAACAGCGCCATCCTCGGCATCGCCGTCATCAATCCGAATATCGACTCGCTCCAGGAATTTAAGGTCACGACAGGGAACTACGACGCCGCATTCGGCTCCGTCGCCGGCGCACTGCTCCAGGCGACCACAAAATCCGGCGGCAACAGCTTCCACGGCTCTCTGTTTGAATATCTCCGCAACGACGCCTTCAACGCCAAGGATTGGACGTCGCAACAGAGCCTGCCGCTCCGCTGGAATCAGTTTGGCGGTTCGATCGGCGGCCCGATTCTCAAAAATAAGCTCTTCTTCTTCACCGACTATCAAGGCCTCCGTCGTCGTCGCGCCGCTTCCGTGGTGACGACAGTTCCGACCGCCGCCGAACGCACCGGTGATCTGCGCGGGCTCCTCGGCAACTTCATCTGCGCCGACGGCACTTCTTCCGCTACGCCTTGCGCCGCTCCGTTCAATGTAACGACCACCGAAGGCACGGTCGTTCCCGCGCAAGCCGGAATGGTCTTCGATCCCACCACCGGCAATCCCGACGGCACCGGACGTCTCGCGGTTGCCAGCGGCGGCCAAGTCAACGTTTTGCCCAACGTTCCCGCTGCCGTAACGAGCATTCTCGGCTACCTCCCGCTTCCGAATACCGGCGCTGGCGCAATCGCAAACAACTACATCGCGACCGGCGGCGAAGCCTTCAACAGCGACCAGGGCGACGGGCGCATCGACTACAACTTTTCCGACAAGCTCCACTTCTTCGGCCGCTACACGATCGCCGATTTCAGCAAGTCCGCTCCAGGAGCCTTCGGCGCCATCGCTGGCGGCCCGGCGCTCAACTCCATCGGTTTCGCGGGCACTGCCACCGCGCGCAATCAGAGCATCGCTCTCGGCGCGACTTACACTCTCAGCAATTCGCTGATCACCGACTTCCGTTTTGGCTTCTATCGTTATCGCATCAGGGTTCAGCCGAATGGCGTCGGCACGACGCCCGCGACTGACGCCGGCTTCCCCGGCTTGAACCAAGGGACGCCCGAAACCAGCGGCATGCCCGCGTTCTACGTCAACGGTGATGGCGGTTTCGACTTTGGTTACGCGCTCGGCGTCAACCAGTGCAACTGCCCGCTGAAAGAAACCGAAAATCATTTTCAGTGGGTCAACAACTGGACGAAGACCCACGGCAATCACACCTTCGGCTGGGGCGCCGACATCCGTCGCGCGCAACAACAGCGCGTGCCGAGCGATTCTCACCGCTCGGGTGAAATTACATTTACCGACGGCGTGACCGGCAATTCCGATGTCGATGCGCTCAACGCTGGCACAACCGGCTCCGCGCTCGCATCATTCTTGATGGCCGACCCGAGCAACTTCGCGCGCTACTTCACGGGCGCAGGTTTCGAGCCTGGCCTCAGACAAACGCGTCTCTTCTTCTACGGCCAGGATTCCTGGCGTGTCACACGCAAGCTCACCTTGAACCTCGGTTTGCGCTACGAAAATTATCTCCCGCAGACCGCAGCGAGCCCTGGCGGCGCAGGCAGCTTCGATCCCGCCACCGGCGACGTTCTCGTCGCGGGCGTTGGCTCCGTTCCATCCAACATGGGCGTGCAAGCCTACAATCTCGGCTTCGCTCCACGCATCGGCTTCGCCTATCAGCTCACGCAGAAAACCGTCATCCGCGCCGGCTACGCGCGCAGCTTCTCGCCGGCCGGACTCGGCGCCATCTTCGGTCAGGGCCCAGACTACGATCCGCCAATCACGTTGCCGCAACAAGTGAATCAGTCCAACAACTACTCGCCCGTCTTCAACTTGCTGGCTGGTCCACCCGTTCCTGTAACTCCGGCGATTGGCGCGAACGGCCGCTACCCGTTGCCCGACGGCCTCAACGTCTACTATTTCTTCGATCCGCAATCGAGCTATAGAGTTCCGCTCTCCGATTCGTGGAACTTCACCGTTCAACGCGAACTCACACCGACCATGACTTTTGAAGCCGGATACGTCGGCAACGTCGGTCGCCACTTGTTCGTCAATCCCAACGTCAACCAGGCCGCGCTCGATCCGACTTGCACTGTCGCGACTTGCTCGGACTTCGACCTGCGCCGCAAGTTCTTCGTCGCGTTCGCGCCCGACGGCCGAAACGTCAGCCAGGGTCTGTATCAGACCTGCAACTGCGACAACTCCGACTACAACTCTCTGCAACTCAAATTGCAAAAGCGCGTCTCGCACGGTGTCGATTTCCTGATTGCGTACACCTACGGCAAAGCGATGGCCGACTCCGAAACCGGCGGCGTCTTCTCCAACAACCTCGACTGGCGGCAAGATCGCGGCCCTGCGAATTTCGATCGCACGCACGCGCTCACTATCAGCCATGTTTCTGAGCTGCCGTTCGGTCGCGGCCGCAAGTGGCTCAACGATTCCAATCGCGCGGTCGATCTCGTCCTCGGCGGATGGAACTTCAGCGGCATCACGACGCTTGAGTCCGGTCTGCCGTTCACGCCGACGGTTTCGAGTTCGCCAAACACATTCGCCGACCTGAATAGCTTCCGCCCGGATCAGATCGGCAATCCTCACGTTTCCGATCCAAACGCGACGCTCTGGTTCAACCCCGCGGCTTACATCGCGCCGCAAGCCGTCGGCCGCAACGGCTTGGTGAGCCACAATTCGCTCCGCGGTCCCAGCTTCAAGGAGTTCGATCTTTCGTTGAGCAAGATTTTCACGATCACCGAAAGCAAGACGATCGAATTCAAATGGGAAAACTTCAACGCGTTCAATCATGTGAACCTGGCGAACCCGAGCGCCGTCGTCGATCAATCCGGCGCGGGCCAAATCACTTCGGCGGCAGACATGCGCGAAATGCAGTTCGGTTTGCATTTCCGCTTCTAACAAACACGCGTCGCTTTTCGACAGGACGAGCTATTCGTCGCGACTCGGCGAGTGTGTGTAGGGGCGCAGCACGCTGCGCCCCATCTCGGCAAGATGTGAGCCGCTCGGGTTTTTCAGGACTTTAAAGCGAGACCTTACGGAGGATTTTTCGCAATGAAATGGATTAGGTTCGTCTGCATGATCGCGGCTGCGTCGCTTTGCATCACGACATCGAAAGGCCAGCAGGCGCCGCCTAATCTGCCATCCGATCCGCGATATAAAGTGGACATTCTCATCATCGTCGGCCATCCCGACGATGACATCGAGGTCGCCGCCTACATCGCGAAGCTGATCGAAGAGGAGCACAAGCGTGTCGCTGTGGTCTACGGCACGCGCGGAAATTCCGGCGGCAACGCGGTCGGATGGGAACAAGGCAAAGCATTGGCCGACGTTCGCGAAATGGAAGCGCGCCATTCGATCGCTTCCTACGGCATCACTGACGCGTGGTTCCTGAAAAATGGATTGGACAGCCCCGGTGGCGACGTTCTTCGCTCGCTCGAAATCTGGGGACACGGCCAATCACTCGAAGAAGTCGTGCGGCTCGTGCGCCTCACGCGGCCCGAAGTGATTCTCACGTGGATGCCCGGCTATGTCGTCGGCGAAAATCACGAGGATCATCAAGCGGCGTGTGTCCTTGCTACCGAAGCGTTCGACATGGCCGGCGACCCGCTCGTTTTCCCGGAGCAACTCACCGCGCCGCGCCAACGCCTCGGCATCAACAACTACGGTGAAGGTCTCCGCGCCTGGCAGCCGAAGAAGATTTACTTTTTCTCTGACGCGACCGATCTCGACCTGCCGAAAGGCAAAGGTCCGGAATACAAGACGACCGATGTTTCACCGTCAAAAAAAATCCCTTACTCCGAAATCGCCGCCAAAGCGTGGGGTTTCTACAAGACCCAAAACGATTTCACCGACGCGCAATTGAAAGCGTTCGCCGAAGCGCCAATTCGTTTGATACGAGGAAAGTCGCTCGTCGGGGGCTCAGTCACCGGCGATATCTTCGAGGGCATCAACGCGACACCCATCCCATTCACGCCCAGCGTTTCCCGCGATCCCAAAAATCGTCAGCCCGCCTTTGAACTCGGCGGCCCATGGTCGTTCTATCGGATGTTCGCGGTCGCTCACAATCTCACCGAGATGCAGAACTTCTACGCTCCCGAAGCGCAAGTCGCGCCGGGCGGGACCGACACGCTTTGGGTGCCGCTGCTTGTCCGCAACGACACCAACGCCGAAGAAACTGTCACCATCCAGGCGAAGCTTCCGAAAGGATGGACACAGAAGCCAGACGAAACGACATATGTCGTCGGTCCGCACGATGCCTATCCAATTCAACTGACGATCAAACCGAACAACGATGCAGAAAAGGGAAGCTGGCAGAATCTTTCGTGGACAGCCACTGCCGGCGGCCAGCAACTCGGAACCGTGACGCTGAAAGTGCAAGTCGTCAGCAACGGTCTCCCGCAATAACTAAGCGCGTACCGCGTCAGCCGCCGAAACATCGTAGCGGCGACTTTACGTCACCATCCTGATGTTGAAGCTGAAAATAAATCGCCGTTTCGCCGCTCGAAAAAATAAATCTCGAGTCGCGAAACGGCGAAAACTTTTTCCGTCCAATCTATTGCAACGTCTTCGTCAACCAATCAACGAGCGCCTTCTTATACCAATGCAATTCAGGGTGCGGCTCCCAATGATCCATCCCGTGTACGCCGCCTTCGACCGTAATCAAGTCGCACTTCGCGCCCGCAGCTTTCATCGCTCTGCACATCTCTACTGACTGCTCATAAGGCACATCCTCATCCTTCGATCCGTGCATCAGCAAATACGGTGGCATGTCTTTGTGAATGAAAGTGACCGGCGACCCCTCGACGAGCTTGGAAACATTCGTCGCCTCCACCGCCGAAATTCCAAAAAGTTGATACA
>DATAMU010000370.1:0-6405 GCA_036266605.1 Candidatus Acidiferrum sp.
CGAGGTGTGTGACTTCGCGATGGATTTGGTCGAAAAGTTCACCTTGTGGCAGAGCCGGCGGCGGATTGAGTTGGCCGCTTTGTCCCGTGCGCAATCCACGCAGCCAAGTGGCGGTGCGTGTAAGCGGCCCGGTCAAAGTCCAGCGGACGAGAATCAGGGCGAGGCCGGAAATAAACAGCGTTTGAACCAACGCGGTCAGCAGGGAGCTGCGGAGCGTGTTTGAGACTTGCGAATCGATGTAGCTTGCGTCGTGTGCGAGGACCAGCGTGCCGACCGCTTGGCCGTTACGGTGAAGCGGCATGGCGTAAAGTTCCATCGGAGCATCGCCGACCGGCAGGAACTCGCCGAGCCCGGTGTCGCGTAACGCAGCGCGCGTCGCGGTCGCCGGGCGCGTCTGGAACGACGTCGGCAGTCCGGGCGTGAGAGCAAGCGCGGCGCCGTTGGCGTTGTAAACTGCAATCCCTTTCAGATGTTCGCGCTGGCCAAAGCGATCGACGATGCGCTGCAAGCTTTTGTCGGGGAGCGCGCGATCAAAGAGCGGTTCGACATTTTCTTGCAGGCTCTCGGCCAAAATTTCCGCACGGCGCGACAAATCGTTGCGCAGCATGCGCTTCTGAGTGCGCACCTGATACACCGCGAACAGCAGCGACACGACCACGACGCTGATGATCAACGGCAGCACAATTTTTAAAGTCGTGCGCATTCAGGCCTTACCCTTGGGGGACAGTCCAACCAAAAACACTTCCAACGTGGGACGAAAACTTAACACTCCTAGATTCCAATCGCTACGTATTTGAATTTCTATTATTTCGATTGGCCGTTGCCGAGAAGCGTTGGCCGTTATTGCGGCTGCGGAAGCTTCAACGTTCCGTGCTTCGCCAGTGAATCGGCGCAGCCGCATGTCCTGCCCGGCCTGCAAGGTGTGCTCAGAGGTTGGGTAGCTGGACGACCCGACCAACCGGGATTTGCGATTCTTTAGGGAGCTACTGTCGGCGCAGCTACGAAATGTAGGCGTCTCCGGGCTCGTTTCCTATTGTATCGCATGGACAAAGGTTTGATGGCTGGGGGCTGTGGAAAGTCGCGCGGCTCACGCTACAAAATCGATCTAAAGGCAGTCTCTTCAATGTCATATCGCCCGGATCGTGGTCCGCGGTCACGGTTTTGGAAAGTTGTTTAGGGCCATACCCCCTACATTTTTTCAAAGAGTGCGCAAGCGATCTAAAATCAATGGGTTACGCGCATTGGCCGAAATCAAGAGTGTGCAAGCTACACATTTTAAACGAGTTGCGGATGTGCGTGTTCGCACTTCTCTTTCTTGAACTGCGTCGTGAAATCGACTGGCCGACTCGAGAAGTTGATGCGCGATGTCATGGAGTGGTCGATTGCGAATCTGAATTCGCCGGGAAAAAAGAAACGCCGGCTGGGAGCCGGCGCGAATTTCGTTGGATGATTGCGCGCTTGTGGGCGCACTTTCCTACGACGACAGTTTGCCGCGATGCGACGGGTGCGTCAATACCGATTTAAGCGTTCGAAGCGGCTGTGCGTTGGGCTAGCGAACTTCCCAGGTGTCGCCGGCGTGGAGGAGTTTTTTGAGATCGCCGGGACCGCGCTTGGCGATGACGGCTTGAACCTGATCGTTCATGACATCTTCATAGCGCGGGACATCGGGCCACGAACGGAGAACGCCGATCGGAGTCGGGAATCCCGGTCGCAATTCCATGTGGGCGAGGGTGAAGGCGTAATAAGGACGCGGGTGATGCATATCGTGGACGAGCAGATCGGCTTCGGTGATGCCATCGCCGAGCTGGACGACTTCGATGTCGCCGTCCGCCTTGCGACGGATGCCCTTGTCGCGATTTTTGCCGAAGATCATGGGCTTGCCGTGCTCGAGCTGTATGACGTGCTCGCTGCGCGCTTCGCGCTCGGTCAACGAGAACCACGCGCCGTCGTTGAAGATGTTGCAGTTCTGGAGGATTTCGATGAACGCCGAGCCTTTGTGTGCAGCGGCGGCTTTGAGCGTGTCTTTCAGATGTCCCTGAAATACATCGACGGAGCGTGCGACGAAGGTAGCTTCGGCTCCGATCGCGAGCGACACTGGATTGAACGGGCGGTCGAGCGAACCGAATGGCGTCGATTTCGTTTTCTTGTTCACTTCGGATGTCGGGGAATACTGGCCCTTCGTCAAGCCGTAGATGCGGTTGTTGAAGAGCAGCACCTTGAGGCCGACGTTGCGGCGGAGCATGTGAATGGTGTGATTGCCGCCGATGGAGAGCGCGTCACCGTCGCCGGTCGCAACCCAAACTTCCAAATCGGGACGAACGGCTTTGAGGCCGGTTGCAACCGCGGGCGCGCGTCCGTGAATCGTGTGGAAGCCGAACGTGTTCATGTAATAGGGGAAGCGGCTGGAACAGCCGATGCCCGAAATCACGACGAAGTTCTCGCGCTTGATTCCGAGCTCAGGGAACACCGACTGCACGGCAGAAAGAATCGCATAGTCACCGCAGCCCGGACACCAGCGGACTTCCTGGTCGGTCTGAAAGTCTTTCTTCGTAAGCGGCGTAATTGGCGGCAGCGTGGCCGTAGACATGATCCTTAGACTCCCAACACTTCTTCGATTTTTAGTTCGAGTTCGGCTTGCTTGAACGGGCGGCCCTGAATTTTGTTGAGGCCGATGGCATCGACAAGATATTTGGCGCGCAGCAGCCAGAGCAGTTGGCCCATGTTGAGTTCGGGGACGAGAACTTGCTTGTAGCGCTTGATGACGTCGCCGAGATTTGCCGGCAGGGGATTGAGATGGCGCAGATGCGCGTGGCCGATCTTGCGGCCTTGTGCGCGCTGAGCGTTTACGGCGGCGGTAATGGCGCCGTGCGTCGAGCCCCACGCCACGATCAGCAAATCGCCGTGGTCGTCTCCGGCGGGAACGATGTCGGGAACGTCCTGCACAATCGCGGCGACTTTCGCCGCGCGAATGCGAACCATGTGCTCGTGGTTGAGCGGTTCGTAGTTGATGTTGCCGGTGACGTCCTGTTTTTCGAGACCGCCGATGCGGTGCTCGAGTCCCGGAGTGCCGGGAACGGCCCAGGGGCGCGCGAGCGTGTCGGGATTGCGCTTGTAGGGGAGATATGCGTTCGGCGAATTTTTTTCTTTCGCGAACTCGACCTTGAAGTCGGGAATTTCGTCGACGTTTGGAATTTTCCACGGCTCCGCGCCGTTGGCGAGATAGCCATCGGAGAGAATGATCACCGGCACCATGTATTTGACGGCGATGCGGCACGCCTCCAACGCCGCCCAGAAGCAGTCGCTCGGAGTTGCGGGAGCGATTACCGGGACGGGCGCTTCGGAGTTGCGTCCGAAGAGAGCTTGCAGCAAATCGGCTTGCTCGGTCTTCGTCGGCAAGCCCGTGGAAGGGCCGCCGCGCTGGATGTCGCAAATCACGAGCGGCATTTCGATCATGACGGCGAGGCCGATGGCTTCGGTTTTCAGCGCCATGCCGGGACCGGAAGTTGTGGTGATCGCGAGTGCGCCACCGTAGGCAGCGCCGATGGCCGAGGTGACTGCGGCGATCTCGTCTTCCGCTTGAAATGTTGTGACACCGAAATCCTTATATTGCGAAAGCTCGTGCAAGATGTCGGAAGCTGGAGTGATCGGATAGCTGCCCTGGAAAAGCCGTAGTCCCGATTTTTGCGATGCCGTCACAAATCCGAGCGCGAGCGCCTGGTTTCCACTCATGCTGCGGTAAATGCCAGGTTCGAGCTTTGCCGGCGGGATTTCGTAACTGATCTGGAAAGCTTCGGTCGCTTCGCAATACGAATAGCCCGCCTTCATTGCGAGCTTGTTTGCTTCGACGAGCAGCGGCTTGTTCTTGAATTTGTCGTCGATCCAACGGTGCGTCGATTCCATCGACCGGTTGTAGAGCCAATAGCACATGCCGAGCGCGAAGAAATTTTTGCAGCGATCGACGGATTTGGCGTCGAGTCCGAGATGTTCGAGAGCGGAACGCGTCAGGCGTTCGAGCTCGACCGAGAACAACCGGAATTTATCGAGCGAATGATCTTCGAGCGGATTGACCGTCATCTGCGCCTTGCGCAGATCGTTCTCTTTGAAACTGTCGGAGTTGACGATCAGGATTCCGTTGGCCTTGAGGTCGGCGAGGTTGACCTTGAGCGCGGCGGGATTCATCGCGATCAGCACATCGACCGCATCGCCCGGCGTGTAAACGTCGCTCGAAGCGAAGTGCAGTTGGTATCCGCTCACGCCCGGCAGCGTGCCTGCGGGGGCGCGAATTTCGGCGGGGAAGTCGGGGAATGTCGCGATGTCGTTGCCGTAGAGCGCGACGGTATTCGTGAACTGGCTGCCGGTGATCTGCATTCCGTCGCCGGAGTCTCCGGCGAAGCGGATGACTGCCTGCTCGATTTTTTCGGGCTTCACGCGCGAAACCGGTGTTTCAAATGCTGTCGACATGGACTCCTAACCTCAACGCCCCGTCTGAACGGGCCCGTCTCCACGGGAATGTAATAGATAAGCTCCTCGCAACAGCCCCTGAGGAGGAGCTCGACTCCGTCGTCACGCTGAAATCAGCGGAGAAATAGCCTGACGGTGCGGTGCTAGTGCTTATTTTACGCAGAATAGCCGACCGCCGGAAGCCGACTCCACAAGAATACCATACCGGCCCAAGCGCGGCGGGGAGAGAGTCCGCCGCGCTGTAACAGTAAGTACTGCGAAAGACGCGCCCCATCGCCGCCAGGTTACAGGCGGGTACGAATTTTTTCGGGCGGACGGGTTCGTAGCCGCCGATTTGTATCGCGAAGCGATAGAACGGCGACTGCCAGAAGGTTCAAGAGTCTTCTGGTTCGCGCAGATCGTCTGTTTTCTTCGGCTTTGCCCTGGATGGCTACTGAAGAACGATGCCGTTTTCGAGCGTGTAGGTTTCGGCGTAAGTGCCGGTGCGCGTGAGGACGATGTCCTGCGGACCTGCGCTTACCGCGGGGATCGTGAGGGTCAGGGTGTTTTCGTGGGTGACGGAGACAGTTGCGGCGACGCCGCCGACTGTTGCGGTGACGCTGGAGTCGAAGCCGCTGCCGCGCACGGTGACTTGCGTGCCGACGGCTGCGGTCTGCGGGTTGAGGTGGCCGATGGAGAGAGGCGCTTCGCCGAAGTCGGCGGCGGTGAGGCCTTTGTCGGTGATCAAGTAGACGAAACGGCCGCCGGAATCGATGGCGAGCGGCGCTGCGACGTTCTGAATCGATTCGGTCAGCGAGAAGCGCGTGCGCAGCGTTCCGTGTGCCACATCGATAATTTCGAAATACGTCGGGTAAGCGGTGAAAAGCAGGCTGCCGGAGGCGTTCAAGCGCGAATTTAAGAACGGGATCGGCGGATTTAGCTGAGTCGGGGAACCGTACAATGGGATGGGGTGCGGGATGACGCCGACTATGTTCGCGTTGATGTCACCCAGAACCTGGGTTTCAGCGATGACATTGCCATCACCGGAGATGCCGACACCGAAGTTGCCGTAGTAAACGGGAAAGGCGCCTGGTGCGTAGTTTCCGGTTTGGACGGAGTAGACGCACGGCAAGCTACCCAGCGCGGCGAAAAGTCCGTCGGCGCTGGCGTCAACTCCGACTCCGACTCCGCATTGGCCCGCGGTAAGCGGCACCGACGATCGAGTCAGCAAATTGGTGATGTAGATGAAACCTTGCGGCGTGCAGGAGGGGTGCGGCAGGCTGCCGGATTGCACGAAAGCAAGGTTGTTCGAAGTCGCGGCCACATAGATCGGACCAACAGCGCAGCCGTTCCCATCGATTGCAGCAGCGACAACCGGAATCGCAAACGTGGTCGAGGGTGAATCGGGATTGATAACGGCGAGCGAGCCATCGGTGACGTTGGTGACCAGCAACTGGCTGCCGTCGGGAGTGAGCGCCATTCCGGCGAATTGTCGCGAGGCGCCTTGGGCGGCGGGGTGCAAGGCGGCGAGGAACTGATTGGTAGTTGTGGAGAAGACATCGACGTGATCGCCGGCGGATAGGTAGAGCTGGTGGCGCCGTGCATCGAGGAGAACGGTGTTGAAAGTATCGGACGAGGAATAGTCGGTGACGGTCTTCGCGTAGACGATGGCCTTGGGAAGCGAGCCCGTGCCATTGGGAGTGGTGACTTGGAGGTCGGAGTGGCCCGGATTGCCGGGAGGAAATGTGTAGTTGAGGATGGTGGATTCGGACCCGTCGTCCACGAGCGGGGCATATTGACCAGCCGTGGTGGTGATGGTGGCTTGATTGGAGCCGACGGTGACGCTGCCGCCGCTTGCATCCTGCGGCAAGCCGAATCCTACGATCGATGCGGGCGCGCCACCATCGGGCGAGGAGCCCGAAGTTGAGGCGAACTCCGGTGTGACCCCGTATGCGAACAGTTGCG
>DATAMU010000371.1:0-10857 GCA_036266605.1 Candidatus Acidiferrum sp.
GGTCGCGATGCCGCCTGGGCCGGGCATCGCGGGGCCGTAGCCGAGGCCGCCTCCGCTGGGGCCGAGCGCATTCGGTCCGGCGTTTTGAATCGTGAAGGTCATTCCATCGCCCGCGGGATTCGAGAGCTGGATCGAAAAATCGGTGGTGAAATTTTGGATGTTCTGCGGGGCGGTGAAGAACGCGCTGCCGGCTTCGTTCTGTCCGCCGTCGGTGAGCTGCAAGCGGGTGTCGTCGAGGCCGGTGCTGCCGTTGAAAGTCATCGAGGCAGGTGCGCTCGCGAAACCAACGGAGAAGCTTGGTCCCACGGTGTAAAGCGCGGTCACGACAGGGCTGTTGGTGAGACCGGTCGCGGTGGCGAGCGCCTTGATCGTGGTCGTCTGGCTGACAACGAGAGGCGTGGAATAGAGTTGTGTAGTGCCGGAGCCGGGCGTGGGCGTTGAGCCGTCGAGCGTGTAGTAGATCTTGGCCGCGGGAGAAGCATCGCTGATCGCCACGGTTTGCGTCGAGACATACGCGCCCGCTGGAGGATTCAAAGTCGGCGCGAGAGTTTGGGAGCCGTTGGTGTAGGTCTGGGAAGCGGGCTGGCTGCTGACAAATCCTGGGGCGGTGGCGATCGCGGTGATCGTCTCGGTATTTGTCACCGTGACCGGGCCGGTGTATGCCGTCGAAGCCGCAGTCGGCGTGGTGCCGTCGGTCGTGTAGAAGATGGCTGCGCTCGGCGTGGTGTCAGTAATCGTGACAGAGATGCTGCCAGTGAAGGTTTGGCCGGCGGGACTGATTACCGGTGTCGCAACGGTTTGAACACCGTTGAGGAGTCCGTAGACGCTGACCTTACCCGCGCCGCCGACATAAACTTTGCCGTTCGCGATGGTTGGGACGGTGAACTTGACGGCTTGGGGCGCGGCATCGCGCGAAGCGTTCTGGGAACTGTTGTAAAACTCAGTGGCGACGTTGGTGGCATCGTAGGCGCGCAGGATTCCAGGATCACTGCTGCCAAATGTGTCGGTTTCAATCGCCCATACGATGCCGCTGGTGGTGCCGTTGGAAGATACGGAAGGCGTGGGAGTCCCAAACGAAGTCACGAGCGGGCCCTGTGACGTCCACGCTGATGAAAGCTTCCCCGCCGCTATCGAGTACGCGCGTATGCGGTCGTTACGACCCCAGAAATAAACGTTGCCATTCCAATATGCGGGCATTCCCCAGATCCCGCCTTCGAGCTGGCCCCCGATTTCTTGCACGATGTTGTCGGAATTCGGGTTGTAGCCGCCCATCGCATCGCGATCCACGAGATAGATCACGTTGGCTTTGCCGACCTGAACCAATTCGTTCGGGTGGGCACCAGTTTGGGGTGGGAGAAGCAGCACACCACCAGAACCGACGTCCTGGTCGCGGCTGCTCAGGTCGGCCTGGTTCATGGGAGTGAAGGCGTCCTGAATTTTCATGACGCCATTGGTGAGGTCAAATCGGAGGATGTCGTCGCCGAAGTCCATTCCGTTCGCGTAGGGAGTGGTGGCATCGTACGTTCCGTTGCCAGTGGCGAGGAACATACGACCGAAGGGATGATTCGTAGGATCGGGAACGTCGGCGGCCATGCCGGCGCCACCCTGCCAAATGCCGGAGCCTTGCCCGTTTGGGCTGATGCAGAAGACGCTGGTCTGCTGAAGCGTCGTAGCGTTGTAAGCGAGCAGCCATCCATGCCATGGGCCGTTGTCGCCATGGGACGCGAATCCGATGTAGACAATTCCGTTGAGTAAGAGGAGCGCAGGACGCTGGTTTTCCCACATGGCATCGAACTTCAAAACACCACCGGAACTGCCGTTGCCGCTCGCGTTCGTCACCTGAGCCGCGAGCGTGACCGGGCCACCGAACTTCTCGAGGCCCGTAGTGATGTCGAGAGCATGCAGACGCTGAAAGAAAGTGTTGCCGCCGGTGACGGATTTCGCAACGACGTACATTGTGTTGGTCGTGGGATCGATGACAGGGGTGCCAGTTATGCCGATCTGCGGAACGATGTCGGTGGTTCCGACGGTGGTGTTTGGCATCGGCGCTTCGCCCGATCCCGCGCCGTGGGCGGCGTCAATCAGAGAAGCGTGCCAGAGAGGATTTGCGTTGGCTCCGCCGTTGTTGTCGGCGTCGAAGGCGTAGACGGAGTCGTTCTCGGTGGCGATAAAGAAAACGTTGTGCGTTGTGCCGGCCTGTGCGGTACCTGCGCCCATGGTTAAGTTGGCGTAGTAAAGCGGTTGGGCGTAGGCGTAACCGTCGATCGGGTAGGAGAAGAGCTTGCCGAAGGTCGTTTGATTGACGTTGGCGGGTGTGAGGATGGTCTCGTTTGTATTCTGGCCAGTGCGTGCGATGTCGTTGTGATAGGTGAGGACATTCACTTGGGCTCTAGCAGGAAAGGATGCCAACGCAAACAGAGCGATCGAGAGCAGGACGCGCACAGAGCGCCAAGTTGCTCCGAAACCGTTGATCGGGCAAACTTCGCCACCAATGAGACGACGAGAACACTTCATCACAGGATAGTCCTTGAGGCCCATGAACACGCGAGTCACTGGGGAGACTCGGGAATTCGGCAAAATATTCCAGATTTTTTTCGTTCAACTCACTGACAGGCCACACGCGGTGGCGTAATCCTCAAGTCAGTCTGCGGAAGACTTAATTGGCTGAAATTATACGGAGACCTTCGTCGGACAGACAATGCCTAACGAATAGTTAAATCGTCTTGGTACGTACAGTACGAAGACGCGCGTCAAGCCATTTCTTTTCAGTGCGATTGCTTTTCGAAGAGAAAGAGTATCTCGCTCGATACTTACTTCGAAGATGTCTCAATGAACTCACTCGAGCCCAGGATGGGTGAGTCCTTTGGGAACGTTTCGCCCCAGATGTAATGGCTGAACCAATCCAGATTCGACTGCATTACAGCTCGGTTGGACTTCGGCTTGGTGATCGGGTGGCCGAATCCTTGATAGAGGATAAGGCGAGACGGGACGTGTTGGTCCTGCAAGCCGCGATAAAGCTCGAATCCGTCGGGAACCGGAACGCGCTTATCCACGCTGCCGTGCTGGATCAGAGTCGGAGTCTTTGCCTGCTTGATCGTGGTGATCGGGGACGTCTTCGCGTAGATAGCAGGATCGTCCCACGGCGTGGAGTGGAGATATTGGCGCGTGAACGGAGTGATGTCGGTATTCACGTAGTAGGTCATCCAATCGCTGATGCCGGCACCGACCGAGATGGCTTTGAAGCGGTCGGTGTGAGTCGTGAGGAAAGCGGAAATGTAGCCACCTTCGGACCAGCCCATCGAACCGAGTTTGGCGGGATCGACGATTCCCTTCTTGATGAGCGAATCGACACCGCTCATGACGTCCCACATGTCGCCGACACCGAGGTTGCGGACGTTGAGCGCTCGGAATGCGGCGCCGTAGCCGGCGCTACCGCGGTAGTTCGGCTGCAGCACGAGAGCACCCTTCGACAAGAAAATCTGCACCGGGTAATACGTATCGTTGGGAGATAGCAACGGGAACGAGATTCCCGTTGGCCCTCCGTGAATCATGACGAGCAGAGGATATTTCTTCGACGGGTCGTAGTCGGCGGGTTTGTGCAGGATGCCTTCGATGGTTGCGCCATCCTGGCTCTTCCAACTGACGACTTCGGCTGTGGCGAGATTCCAATCGCGGACTTGCGCGGTGAAGTCGGTGAGTTTGCGCGGCGCGAAGCGATCGACGGGTGAGACGTAAAGCTCGGCCATGTGCGAGCCGTCTTCGACAATGACCGCGACGGTCTTGAAATCCTTGGTGAGTGATGCGTCTTCGCCAATGAAAGCGTCAGGCGAAGTGATGCGGGTAACTTGAGTGGTCGATGGATCGAGCCGGAAGAGGTGGCTGGAAGTTTTCTGAAGCGCCTCGAAGTAGATGCCGTCGGGTCCCCAATCGACGAGGCGAGGATCTTCGTCGAATTTTGCGGTGAGATCTTTAACGTCAGCGGGAGTTGTCGCGGTCTTCGCGAGGACTTTATCTACGTCTACGGTCGCAATGTGGCCGTTCGTGTAATAGAAGTAAGGCGAAGCAAGCGCCGTCGAGAAGGCAAGCTGTTTTCCGTCGGGAGAAAAGGTTGGGTTGCTGTCGGGCCCGTCGAGCGCGACGACTTTGTGGACGGCGTTGTCGTGCGCGAGGTCGACGATATAGATGTCTTCATCGCCGGCGGAACGCCAGGAAAGGGTTGGTTGTCACCGAATAAGCAATCAGGTTCGAATCAGGCGACCACGCGAATGACGTGACGTTTAGCTTTTCGTCTTTCGTAATCTGGCGCGCCTTCGCCGGCAGAAAATTTGTTTGCGCAGCGGCGACATCGACGGTCCAAATCTGGCTCTGCTTGTAGTCTTCCTCAAAAACTTCGTAGTCGCTGTACTTCTCTTTCCGGTCTTTGTCTGCTTTCGACTCGATCGCGGCGGCAGTGAAAGCGATCTGCCTGCCGTCTTTCGACCAGTCGAAATCCTGAACGTCGGTATCGTGGCGCGTGAGCTGCCAGGCTTCGCCACCCTCCGGCGAGATCAGCCAAATCTGATGAGCGGCGGGTTTGCCGCCTTTGTCGGCGGATTTTTTCTCTTTATCTTTGTCTTTGTCCGCGTCTGTCTTGCCGCTGTCCTTCTTTTCGGAATCGTCGTCCTTTTTTTCTTTGTCGGGCGGGACGATCGCGCTTTGCTCGCGCTCCGTGGTAAACGCAATCCATTTCCCATCGGGCGACCAGCGGAAACCCTCAATGCTCTTCTTCCCTCGCGTCAGTTGAAAACTCGTGCCCGTCGAAATGTTCACAATCCACAGCTGGCGCACGTAGAGGTTATCTTCCCAATTCGTCTCGCGCACCCGGTACGCAACGTAGCGCCCATCGGGCGAAATCTGCTGGCCGGTGACGGCTTTCAGACTCAACTGTTCATCGATCGTCGGCGTGTGCTTGGCCTGAGCAAACGTGGTGGAGGCAAACGAAAGGGAGAGCAAAAACAGGGCGAGCTTTTTCAAGATGACCTCGGTCGAGCTGGGATGCGCCGCTATGGTACACGAGACGGTTTTCGAGCGACGAGCGTTTCGACCGCTGGACCAAGAAGGTCAGCTTGATTGGTTTGCGACGGAGTTGGCGAGATGCAACCGCTAGCGGCCGCGGCTCGCGGTTTGGGTGGCAGCTTTCTGCTCAGTGTACGCAGCGAATTCTTCGTAGTTGCCCTTGAAGTCTTCGATCTTGCCGTCGTGGAAGTGCCAGATGCGCGTGGCGACTTCATCGATCACGTCGTGGTCGTGCGTGACGAGCAACACCGTGCCGTCATAGCGCTGTAAAGCGATGTTGAGCGCGTTGATCGATTCGAGATCGAGGTGGTTCGTCGGCTCATCGAGAACGAGGAAGTTCGGCTTCTGGAGCATCAGGCGGCAGAAGATCAGCCGCGCGGTTTCGCCGCCGGAAAGAGCGCGCGTGGGCTTCATCGCGTCGTCGCCGCTGAAGAGCATCTGGCCCATCAAGCCGCGCAGTTCCTGTTGGTTCGCGCTGGGGTCGAACTGCCAGAGCCAATCGATCGACGTCGTATTGTCTTTTGTGAACGAGTCGGTGTGATCCTGCGCGAAGTAGCCAACGGATACTTCATGCCCCCAGATGACCTGGCCGCCGTTGATCGGAAATTCCTTGTCGCTGTCGTCGATGAATCCCGGCGCATTGCGAACCAGCGATCGCAGCAACGTCGTCTTACCCGCGCCGTTGCGGCCCATCAACGCGATTTTTTCGCCGCGCCCAATGCTCGCGGTGAATCGTGGAATCACTTTCAGATCGTCGTAGGATTTCTCAACGCTCTTGATCTCGAGCGGATGCTTGCCGGAATTACGCTTCATGTCGAACTTAATGTAGGGGCGTTGAATGTTTGAGCGTGCAAGCTCGGTTGTGGCGAGGCGCTCGACTTCTTTTTTACGCGAAGTCGCCTGCGCGGAACGCGTACCGGCAGAAAAGCGGGCGATAAAGTCCTGCAACTGCGCAATCTTTTTCTCGCGCTGCGCGTTTTCGGATTCGATGCGCGAGCGCACTTGCGTCTTGGCGACGACCATGTTGTCGTAGCCGCCGACGTACATGATGACGGCCTCGTAGTCGATGTCCGCGGTGTGCGTACAGACGGAATTTAAAAAGTGACGATCGTGCGAGATGACGATCAGCACGCCCTCGAATTCGTTCAGATATTTCTGGAGCCAGTGCACGGAATCGAGGTCGAGGTTGTTGGTCGGCTCGTCGAGGAGCAGCGCGGTCGGTGTACCGAAGAGCGCTTGCGCCAGCAACACGCGGACTTTTTGTCCGCCTTGGAGCTCGCCCATTTTGCGTTCGTGGAGATCACTCTCGATGCCGAGCCCGTCGAGCAGCGCGCCTGCGTCGGATTCGGCGGTGTAGCCGCCTTCTTCGCCGATGACGCCTTCGAGTTCACCGAGGCGCATGCCATCGTCGTCGGTCAGCTGATCGTGGGGCTTTTCGTACAGCGCGTCGCGCTCTTGCAGCGCTTTCCAGAGCGCGCCATTGCCCATGATGACGGTGTCGATGACGCGGAATTCATCGAAGGCAAACTGGTCCTGGCGCAAGATTCCGAGGCGCTTCGGGCGAGTGACCGAACCGGTGGTCGGCTCCTGATCACCGGTCAGAATCTTCATTAAGGTGGATTTACCGGCGCCATTGGGGCCGGTGATGGCGTAGCGACGGCCCGCCATAAAGGTAGCGGTCGCGTCTTCAAAGAGGACGCGCGGACCGAAGCGCATAGTGACATTGTTCATGGACAGCATAACCCTCCAAGTATAGCAGACGCCGCAAAGTTCGCGATTCGCAAGAGGCTATCCGAGTGGATACAACGGACTATCGATTCGGATAGTAAAGGTGACGCCGCGCCGGGGATGTGAACGGGGCGTCAATTGGGGTTGGACCGGCGCACCACACATGCGAACGTCGCCATCTCGCGCCGAGTCAGCGAGTTTCACGTTGAAACGGACCGGCTCACGAGATGGAATATCCATCCGGGGGTGTCGGCATTCGACGGCATCCAAAGTGCAACGATTTCCGCAACAAGTGTCATTGGTCGTTTGAGTTGTAGCGGTTACACATTGATTTATCTAAATCGGGAGCGGCCGAGATTTGGCGCAACCGAGAAACTGTTTGCATAGATCCGTCTGTGATATCCGGCGACCGTAGTACTGCTAGAACGAAGTGCGTCAATCGGGTTTTTCCTTGACATCGCCGGGATTGGGGAATGACAATTCCTGCCGCAATCGTTGCGCTGGTCGGCGCAGGCGCAGGTCCCCGTCCCCTCGAATCGCCCGAGTGCACACGATAACGGTCTTGGTCGAAGGCCCCGCAGACAAAAATTTGTGTTCGTGATTGGAAAGCCCCTTAAGGAGGCTGCGATGAGGGTTTGTAAAATGTTTGTGCGCGCGTTGGCTGGCTTAGTGATTGCGGGCGGCATGTGGGGCGCGAGCGCGAATGCCCAGACGCTCACTGTTTCGCCGACCGATCTTTCGTTCGGTGTGCCGACGGGGACGAGTCCCGCGGTGAGCGCACCGCAGACCGTCACAGTGAATATTCAAGGGCAAGGCGCGGTCACGTTCAGTGGGGCCAGCACAGGAAACAGCGATTTCGCGGTAAACGGAAATTCCTGCACGGGCACACTGGCAGCGCCGACGACCTGCCAAGTCAGCGTCGTATTCACAGCATCGCAATCGCCTGCGAGCACGTTGGAATCGACGACACTAACGATCACCAGCACCACCCCAGCGGCGACGCTTTCGGTTCCGATGAACGGCGCGTTCGGCGCAATCGAAATCTTTGGCGCGCTGAACATCAACAAATCGCTCTTCGGCGGAACCACCTGGACCAACGATCCTCCGACGGCTGGCAACCCTGTCAGCACGAATACGATTGCCATTTCCTGCACGGCGCCAATCGTTGCGAAGCTCTCGTCTACACCAGACGGGACCAATAACGTTTTCCAAGACAATACGCTTCGCATCATTAACACACCGACCGGGGGAAGCGCCACGAATACGGCGAACGTGTGCAGAAACGGCGATACTACATTTCAAGGCTTCACAGGCTTCCCAGCAAACACGACAAATTGCTTCCAGCAGGCTTATGAAAGCGCGGCCACCGGATACATCGGACAGAATCCTGACCTAGCTGGGTTCCCGAATCACACAGGTGCTCCGGGCACCTTCATCGCACAATACGGCGTGCCTGCAATCGACATCTCTTCTTTCCTGACGACTGGAAGCCAATCATTGACCGTCGAACTTGATGATGCTGGCGGTGACCTCGGCGCAGCCGCTCTCCACCTGGTCACGAACTGCACGCTCGCGGGCGCAGTGCCTGGCGGCTCGATTACGGGAAATCCGATCAATCCGAACGATCCTTCGTCGCAGACGCAGACGTTTACGTTCGACAATGGTGGCGGTCAGAACATTGGATTCACCACAAGCACCTCGACGGCCCAGCAGCAAGGTACGGTGAATATTCCGAGTGGCACTGTGCCCATCGTTACCGACATCGGGATCCCGCAGAATCTTTTCTCGCAGCTCGTCGCTGGAAAGTCGTCGGCTCCTGCGGTGTGCTTGCGATTGACCGGTGAGACCGATCCATTCGGCCAGCCGATGTGCAAAGGCTACTTGATTCAATGCCAAGCTCCGAATAACGGACCAGTTTCCGGCAACAATTGCGTGCCAGACGCGAGTTCGGCGCGAAACCTGTTGGACATCGCGCGATTTGAATCGCCCGATGCGCCCGCAAACGGAACAAACTTCCTCGGCACCGCTTGCAGCTTCGCGACGGGCGGCACGAACTGCGCGTCAACAAATCTGAGCGCGGCCACGCCGACGTTGATTGGGCCGGGCATGCTACTCGGTAGCGACGGATGGATTTGCGCTCCGGGTACGGCAGTTAGCGATCTGACCACTTGCACGAGCATTGAACTCGACACGCACACGACGAACACAGGGTCGAATTACAGCGCTGCGAATTGCATCCTCACAGGCAGCCTTACCGGCGACCTCTGCCCGCTCAATACGCTGACCCAATTTGAAGGCGCGGCCGACCCGGTTCACGGCAGCACCACGAGCGGCAAGAATTCGATTTTTGTGCCTGTCGTGAACATGCCCCTGCCGTACACGACGACCTCGACGACGCCTGCCATCAACGGCAACGGATGGGTGAACAACACCGCAGTGACGGTGAACTTCACATCGAATGCGGCGAATTACACCGCCACAACACCGTCGGCGAATGGATTCACGCAAGCGCCGCCGTACAGCTTGACGTATGGCATCACGCCGGCATCGAGCCCGGTACCGGACACGACCTATCCGGTCAACGGCGATACGACGAATTGGGCTCCGGGCGTGAACCAGAATTTCGGAGCGCCGACACCACCAAGCACCACGTCGCTACCGCTTTGCCCAGGGAGCATTCCATTGTCGTTCCCGTCCAGTGCCGCCCTTGTGGAGACAGCTGGTATCTATAACCTGCACTACTTCACGACGGACTGCGCCTTGAGCGAAGAACTGCTCTTTAACCCGCAGGGGACGCAGCTTACGGATCCAACCGCGAATTGGGCTTCGTTCCGCACGCTGGCTTTCGGCGTCGATAACACTGCCCCGGTCCTCGCGGCTTGCTCTCTCAGCCCGAGCGCACCGAACGGCAGCAACGGTTGGTATACGACCGGCGTTTCGGCGAGCTGCAACGCAAGCGATGATCTTTCGGGTTTTGCGCCCGGAAGCCCGGTAGCAAATACAAACGGAGCTGTCTCGCAGGGCAGCCTCACGGCGACCCAAACGGGTAGTTCCAATGGCACGGGAGCCGGCGCACAGATTCCGGCGATTACGATTCAGGACCTTGCCGGCAACACATCGAACGCGCAAGGCCCGTTCGCGACACCGATCGACAACACGGCGCCAACGTTCTCGGCGAAATTCAATGTGTCAGGCACGAACTTCACCGTCGGCCAGAACGTCATCGGCACATTCACCTGCGCCGACACGGGCGGTTCGGGTGTGGCAACCTGCGGCACGCAGACCGTTTCGGTTTGCTCGGGAACGCCGGGGATCGGCTTGGCGTTGTTCAACACGCCAGTCACGATCGACACATCGGCCGCCGCAATTGGCTCGCACACTGTCCGCGCGGTCGACTGCGCGGGCAATCCATCCACCACATCGGTGACGTACAACGTGTCGCTCGGTTCGGTGGAACTCGCCATCGCGAACGTTCCGAATCCGCTGCTGTCGGTCAAGAGCGGAAACAACCTGACCTATAAAATCTTCGCTCTGAATCTGAGTGCGAACACGGCGAGCAACGTCGTCGTGACCGACACAATTCCAGCCAACACGCAATACGTCAGCGCGATGTCGGGCATCGTCTCGTGCACGTTCTCGGGTTGCAACGACCTGACGACGGGCTCTTTGTGCAGCGTCAGCGGCACCGGCGGCCCCGGCAGTGTGGTCACCTGCACCACTCCGACGGTGAAACCGATTCTGCCCGGGCTCACCGGCTACGTGATCAAGCTTGTCGTGAAGGTCTCGGCGCCGGCGAGCGTCAAGAGCATCAGCGACACCGCGACGGTGACGTCGTCGAACCCGGACACGAACAGGAATGACAACACCGTGATTGTGACGACGAAAGTCACACAGTAGAGCGGATTACAAATTATCATTCACGAGGCGCCCGTCGAAACTGACGGGCGCCTCTTTTTGTGCAAGCCGCATGGTGTGCTGGATAGTCGTAGATGCTCGACGAATAAAGACGAATTGTGCTGATCCACTGGCTTGGCAATCGGAGAATGCTTCTGTGAACCGGCTGGAATCGCGAAT
>DATAMU010000372.1:0-2119 GCA_036266605.1 Candidatus Acidiferrum sp.
GATCATGGAAGCCGGGTTGATGACGCTCAATACGTTGCCGGCGGAGAAACAGGAGGGGGTATTACGGGCGTTGTTTGATCCGCAGGAAGGCGCGGGATTCACGGCTATGAAAACGCCGCTAGCGGGAACGGATTTTCAGTCGGCGGGACCTTGGTTTACGTATGACGACGCGCCTGGCGATGTGGATCTCAAGAATTTTTCAGTCGAGCGAGACTTTGGTCCGAACGGAGTTGGGACTTACATCTTGCGGGCGCGAAAGTATGGGAATTTTGCCTTGCAGGCACCGATGGATTATCCGCCGGACTGGATGCTGTATGACGTCAAGAAACGACAGGACATTCCGCCGAAATACTATCCGGTCCTGGCAAATTATTTTGTGAAGTACCTGGAGGAATATAAGAAACGAGGAATCGTCGTCGATTACTTGAGCTTGTTCAATGAGCCGGAAGAGGTCTACACAAAGATAAAGTATCCGGAAATTCGCGTTTTGATTCGCGATCATGTGGGGCCGGCGCTGGCGAAGTCGGGGCTGACGACCAAATTGATGATCAGCGAGGCGCCGGAGCGAGGTGTCGCGGCGCGTCGTTATCCTGTCGTGCTCGACGACCCGGAAGTGCGCAAATATGTGTCCGTGATTGGATATCACGGGTACGACTTCAAGAATTTCGACAAGATTGCGGCGCTTGAGAAGAGGTACGCGCAATTTCCATTCTGGATGGATGAACTTTGTTACGCGTATGAGGCGGGATATCCGAAGCGGAAAAAATTGCCGATATATGAGTTCGAAGATGGAGATGCGTGGGGAAATATTATTTTCAACGATCTGGAGGCGGGGACGTCGGCGTGGCTCTATTGGAATGCGATTTTGGACGAAACGGGAGGACCGTGGGCGGTATCGCCGGTGCACGGGAATCCGGACCCGAACATTCAGCACCCGGTGGTCATCATCAATAAAACGACACACGAGGTGACTTACACGGGGACGTATTGGTATCTGGCGCATTTCAGCAAGTTTGTGAGGCCCGGCGCGGTGAGGATCGGGACGTCGGGCGCGAGGAAGGGCGTGCGAGCGATGGCGTTTGAGGCGAGTGATGGCAGGTATGTTGTGGAGTTGTTGAACAGTTTGCGGGAAGTGGTGAAGCTGAACCTGGCGTTTGACGGCACGACCGTGGATGTGGAGTTGGCGGGGAGATCAATTACGACGCTGACGTGGTGACAGACAAAGATCGCTCTATTTAGGACCACAGTCTTTGCGTCCGGTATCTGCGACGCTGGCGATGATCCACTGGCCGTCAACACGAACCAGGTTGAAGAGGTCTGTGCCGCAGTGGTCGACTTTGCCATCGACTAAGAATTCGAAGGGAGCCCACACCACAGCGAGGTCGTTGGCTACGCGAACGAGCGGATCGTGAATTCGCTCCTCGATTTTCGTGGTGCCTGGTTTGCCAACGCGGTCGGCGAATTCCTCGAAAGTCATCCGCGCTGGCTTGCCGTCCCTCATCAACACCATCACGCCACCGGCCAAAACTGGTTTCTTGATGGCTGCGGCATCGCGTTTTGACATTCCGTCGAACATTTGCGTGATGGGCGCGAGGATTGCTTGTTGCTCCGCGCTATCGGCCGCAGGAATGGCGTGGTGAAGCGCCGATCCGGTGGTTGGATGAGCGGCTGCCGCGCGCAGCGAAGTGACCAGAAGGGCGGCGAAGGACGTTGCGGCGGCAACGCAGAAAATGGCGAAGATGGAGCGTGAGCTGGTTTTCATGCGGGCGATTCTAACCCGCCTCGCCCCGATTCAAAAGGGTGCGCTTTACTTCGATGCGGGCGCGGGTTGCTTCTCACTCGTAGGAGGCACGATTCCCTTGAGACGCATGTAGGTCACCATGTTTCCGTAGTGCTCGTCCATGTGCGCGGTATTGAGGGAGACCAGCGTCATCCTGGCCATGTCGCGACCGAAGAACTTAATCATCTCGCTTCCCTTCGCGTCGGTCATCCCGCCGAGGGTTTTATTGCAGTATGCGACTCCGTCCTTCAGGGCAGCCACCAAGTCCGCTTTTGAGGTCAGCGTTTTCTCGAGACCCTTCTTTGGGTTTTCCTCGCTTACAGCTTGCGAACAGAAGAA
>DATAMU010000373.1:0-8558 GCA_036266605.1 Candidatus Acidiferrum sp.
TTGCTCGACGGGCGTGATCGGCGTACCGCTTGCAGTGGACAAGATTTTGCGCCGGTTGCCGCAGCTTGCGCGGCAACAGCGGCCGTCGGCGCGATCGTTCGCGGAAGTTTCGCTGGCGATCTGCACGACGGACACGCAACCGAAGACGGCGGCGGCTTCGTTCAAACTGGCCGGGCGCCGCGTGCATCTGGTCGGATGCGCGAAAGGCGCGGGGATGATTCATCCGAATATGGCGACGACGCTCTCGTTCGTCGCGACGGATGCGAACATCGCCCCAGGGCTGCTGCAGAAGACGCTAGCCGACGTGACGACGCGCACATTTAACTCCATCACGATCGACGGCGACACTTCGACCAACGACACGCTGCTCGTTTTGGCGAACGGGCAGGCTGGAGCTCCGGCGATTGCACCGGGCACGAAGGCGCATCGCGATTTTGCGGCGGCGCTCGAGGATGTTTGCCATTCGCTGGCGTTGCAAATCGTTGCCGACGGCGAGGGCGCACAGCGCGTGATCGAAATCGAGGTACGCGGCGCAAAGAGCGAACCGGCTGCGCGGCAGATTGCGCAGACGATCGCGACTTCTCCTCTGGTGAAGACGGCGTTCGCGGGCGGCGATCCCAATTGGGGTCGCGTGTTCGCGGCGGCGGGGCGGTCGGGCGTGAAGTTCGATCCGCATCGCGTGGACATCACGATGGCGGGGATTCACGTTCTGAGTCGCGGCAAGCCGCTCGATTTCAATGAGCGAGCGGCGAGCAACCGGCTGCTGACTCCGCATGTGCACATCGTCGTCGATCTGAACGCGGGTCGCGCAGTGGCGCGTTATTGGACGTGCGACTTCACGGCGGAGTACGTCCGCATCAACGCGTCGTATCGCACGTAGTCCGCTCACCAAAACGAACTTAAACTTGAACCGATGAAGGGTGACCGAAATTGAGCCACCCTTTTTCATGGGCACAAGGCTGGTCCACTGCAATGTGCTATACTTGTATAGCGAGGTGACGTAAATGCTGGCAATACGGCTTCCAGAAACTATCGAGAAGCGACTCGAGAAATTGGCCCAGAAAACCGGGCGGACAAAAACCTTTTACGCAAGAGAAGCTATCGTCACTCACATTTCGGACCTCGAGGATCTCTACTTGGCCGAGGACCGGTTGGAACGAATCGAAAGTGGCGAGGATCGAACGGTTCCTCTTAAAGAGGTTCTAAAGCGCCGTGGCTTGGACCGTTGAAATTTCCGAGAGCGCGCTCCGCGAACTCGACAAGCTCGACCCGCAACATACTCGCCGAATCCTAAAATTCCTCAATGATCGTATCGCGGGATCGGATGATCCCCGAACGGTAGGCCAAGCACTACAGGGAGCGAAGCTCGGGGAATTCTGGAAGTACAGGGTCGGCGACTATCGCCTAATCTGCAAAATTGTTGATGAACGCCTGATCGTGATCGTCCTGCGCATCGGGCACAGACGAGAAATCTACCGATAGTCGCTGGGTGTATTTATTCCCAGGCCCAGTTGGCGAATTGTTCGCGGAGGGCGGTTTTCTTGAATTTGCCGACGCTGGTGCGCGGGATTTCGTTCATGAAGACGAAGGCGTCGGGGAGTTGCCACTTCGCGAATGCTTTCGCGAGATGAGCGCGAAGATCTTCCGGCGTTGCGCTGGCGCCATCCTTCAGTACGACCGCCGCTAGCGGACGCTCTTGCCATTTGGGGTGTGGCACGCCGATGACCGCGGCTTCTTTCACGGCGGGATGTCCCATCAGCGTATTTTCCAGATCGACCGAGCTGATCCACTCGCCACCGGACTTCACCAGATCTTTCGCGCGATCGACGATCTTGATGTAGCCTTCTCGGTCCATGTTTGCGACGTCGCCGGTGCGAAACCATCCGTCGGCGGTCCAGCGATGCGCCTGATCGGGTGCGTTGTAGTAGCTGCCGGCGATCCACGGGCCCCGAATTTCGAGTTCGCCGCTCGTCCTGCCGTCGCGCGGAGCCTCGACCTCATTTGCGCAATTTTCGTCCTCGGGATTTTCGGGGCGCATCACGCGCAGCTCGACCAGCGGCACACAGAGTCCCTGCTTGGCGCGAAATTCGTAAAGCGCTTCTTCGTCGTACCCCTGCATGTGCGCTTTGACCAACGGTGCTGTGGCGAGCGGCGAAGTTTCCGTCATGCCCCAGGCGTGCATGATGTGGATGCCGCGTTGGTCGAGTCCGCGAATCAAACCGAGCGGCGGAGCAGTGCCTCCGCACAGCGCACGCAGCGGCGGAAATTTCCAACGATCCGGATATTTTTCGAGCGCGCACAAGACATTGAGCCAAATCGTCGGAACGCCGGCGGCAAACGTAACTCCATGTTCCACAATCGCGTCGAGAATCGTTACCGGATCGAGACTCGGACCGAGAAAAACAAACTTCGCGCCGGTGATCGCGGCGGCGTGCGAAAAGCCCCACCCGTTCGCGTGGAACAGAGGCACAACCGGAAGAATCACGTCGTTGTGGCTGAGCGCGAAGCAGTCCGCCATGGTGAGCGTAAGTCCGTGGAGCACCAACGAACGATGCGAGTAGACGACCGCCTTCGAGGCACCCGTCGTGCCCGAGGTGAAAAACATCGATGCGCCGTCGTTTTCGTCGAGCTTGGGGTAGACGAAATTATCGTCTTCACCGGCGACCAGTTGGTCGAAGTCGAGAAAACCGGGAGGAATGTCGCAACCCGCATAGCGATTGACGATCACCTTCTCGAATGAAACACCGGCAGCGCGAAGGGATTCGTAAACCGGAAGCAAAGCATCATCGACGATCAGAAATCGCGAACCGGCGTGCTTTACGATCGCAGCAAGCTCCTGCGGATGAAGACGCAAGTTGAGCGGATTGATGATGCCCGCCGCGCAAGGAATGCCGAAGAAGCAGTGCATGTGCGTAGCGTGGGTCCACATCATGGTGCTGACGCGGTCGCCGGACCTCAGGCCGAGCCGAGTCAAAGCGGAAGCCAGACGGCGCGCCCGGCGATGGAAATCAGTGTACGTCGTACGCGTCAGGGTGCCACGCGGACAGCGAGAGACCATCTCTGACCGCGCAAACAGAAAGCCGGCTCGATCCAGTAGATGCGGCAGGGTCAGCGGAAAGTCCATCATGGTGCCGCGCATAAAGAACCTCTCAACCCAAACTGACCGCGAAAGTACTCAAGAAACCGAAACCCAAGAACCCAGCTTGGGTGGCTTCGCCGCCGCAACATTGGCGGGATGGTACCACGACCACCCGTATCGCAGCCTTCCACGGCACCTGTCCCAACGGGCAATCGCTTCTCGCCAATACAAAAACGTTTCCGTTGCAAAACCAGTTAATTTTCGAGACGATTCCCCTGACCGCTGAAGCGCCTGTCTCGCGCCCGTGGTGGCTGGGCTACCCGGACTGCCCGTGTACGACGCTCGTCACTTCGGCGCGCTCCGCGACTCGCTACTGGGTTCCGGGCAGAAGGAGCAGGCAGGTGAAGAAGCTCTATATCGGAAATCTTCCGTTTTCCGCGACGGAAGATCAGCTTCACGAGTATTTCTCTCAGATCGGTGTAACTCCCTCGGGTGTCAATCTGATTCGGGATCGTTTCACGGGCCAGTCGCGTGGATTTGCATTCGTTGAGTTGAGCAATGATGACGATGCCGACCGCGCGGTGAACTCGCTGAACGGTCAGAATTTCGGCGGACGCAACCTAGTGGTGAACGAAGCGAGGCCTCAAGCCGAACGCGGTGGCGGAGGCGGAGGTGGACGCGGCGGCGGTGGCGGCGGTTATGGCGGCGGACGCGGAGGCCATGGTGGCGGTGGCGGCGGACGTGGCGGTCATGGTGGCGGTGGCGGGCGCGGCGGAGATCGTGGTGGCGGTGGCGACCGCGGCGATCGCGGAAACCGCTGGTAGTCGCCCACTCGTCGCAAGAGCAGTCCCTCGATAACCTACTCGATCGGAGCGACCCTCATCCCGGCGGGTCGCTGCAGTACCCTCCCAAAAGTAAAACGCGGTAGCTCTGCGTCCGAAATCCACAGAAAACTGTTTTCGCGAACTTTTCGCTGGTAAAAATTTGGTTATTGCGCGTAGTATATCGCCGCTTCGTGACGACTTCGCGGGAACAAACGGGTCGAACGATATCAGCGCGGCGGCTGACGGAATGCGCGTCGGCGGTATCGCAGCGGCCTCCCCTCCCCGGCTCCCAGCGACGAATTGTCATTCTTGGCGTCCAAGTATCGGACCGCGTGTTTGCGTCCCGATGCAGCAGTGCGGGGTCGTGTAAGCGATTTGGTTGCAATCGATTGATAGCGGGAGGGGCTGTCGAAATCGCACTGTTGAAATGGCGCGAAACAAATAACCCCTTTACGGGTTTGATACAACGGCAGCGGAAATGCTTCGTGTATATAGGTCTGGCGAGTATGTTTAGCGGGTCGAGCGGGCCGTTTTAAAGGGTCGAGGCCGCGCGCGACACGAACAACATACAGGGTTTCGCCGGCAGGCATCAGGTAAGAGGATGCCACCATTGAAGGCGAAACGGCATCCAACGCAGGAACGTTAGCGTACTAATGGATGCGGCGAGTTCGAGAAGGAACGAGTTTTGACGGAACCGAGTTCGTTGAAGTTGAGGTCCATCAGGTCTGGCAGCGAGAAGCGCATGACGACTTGGCATAAACGCGATTGGCAACAGTTTTACGAATTGGCGCGACGGCCATGGCAGCGGCATCGTCCGCCCCGTCCGGTGTATCCGACAGGATTGAACCGCGTGCTGCCTGCGCAGGGATTCAGCTTGTCTGAACTGGATGACGCCGGAGTCGATCTCGATCAGGCCGAGCGGCTTGGTCTGCCGGTCGATGCAGGCCGCATCGGCGCCTACGGTCCCAACGTAACCGTGCTTCGCGATTTCGTGCGATCTTCGCGCCAGCCTCTGTAATTTCTCCTTACACTTGAAAGCGAGTACCTCCAAATCTGACACCGGCTGTTTGCCGGCGCTCGCCGGCCCGCGTCTGCATGCCTCTAATCTGCGCCTCTTCCGACTGATAGCTAGCTGTACTGTAACCGCCAAAACTCGACTATCATCACATCGGCACGGCCATTAGAATTCGTTTTTCAACTACGCTCTTCAAACTCGCCGGAGGATTTCTATGTTGGGGTCTCGGGCTTACAAGATTGTGATGGTTGTCTTGGTTTTGGTCATCCTGGCCGGAATCATTGTGACGTCGGCCGAAAATCGATCGAAAGCTTCGGGTCCAGACGGCGACGCGGCGGCGGAAGCTGCGCAAACGGCACAGGGATGTCCCGAGAACGATACCGGCCTGAAGCTACCGACCGGCTTTTGCGCGACGATTTTCGCCGAAGGCGTCGGCCACACGCGCCATATCGTCGTCTCGCCTGACGGCGTCGTCTACGCGAACACCTGGTCGGGCGAATACTTCGGCAACGACAAAACGCATGAGGGAGGATTTCTCGTCGCTCTTCAAGACAAGAGCGGCGCCGGCAAAGCCGACACGATCGAGCGCTTCGGCGGGACAGAGCAAACGGGCGATCACGGCGGCACCGGCATCGGCATCTACAACGGCGCGATCTATGCCGAGACAAACGACAAAATCGTGAAATATGCGATGACGCCGGGTTCGATCGCGCCGAAAGGCCCCGCAGTCACCGTCGTGTCGGGATTGCCGCTCGGCGGCGATCACCCAATGCATCCCTTCATCATCACCAGCGACGGCTCGCTGCTCGTCGACGTCGCCAGCGCGACCAATTCTTGCCAGGCGAAAAACCGCACGCTGAAATCACCGGGCGACAATCCCTGCAAGGAACTCGAGACCCGTGGCGGCATCTGGCGCTACGACGCGAACAAGACCGACCAAACGTTCTCGCCGTCCGATCGTTACGCCACCGGGATTCGCAACGGCGAAGGCTTCGCCATCGATGCCAGCGGCCAAGTCTTCGTGACCCAGCACGGCCGCGATCAGCTCCACACAAATTGGCCGGACATCTTCAAATCGCCGGACCTGGAGGCGACTCTACCCGCCGAAGAAGTCCTGGCATTGAACAAGGGCGGCGACTACGGCTGGCCTTACTGCTTCTACGACAACTTTCAGCAGAAACTGATACTCGCGCCCGAATACGGCGGCGACGGCAAGAAAGTCGGCCTCTGCGCCGAAAAGACCGGACCGGCCGCGGCTTTCCCGGCGCACTGGGGACCAAACGGCATGACGCGCTACGACAAAGACAAATTTCCCGCGCGCTACGGTAAAGGACTCTTCATCGCGTTTCACGGCTCGTGGAATCGCGCGCCGTATCCGCAGGGCGGATACAACATCGTGTTTCAACCGATGTCGGGCGCGAAGGCTTCTGGCAAATGCGAAATCTTCGCCGACGGTTTCGCAGGCGCTATCAGAACTCCAGAGAAGGCCGATCACCGGCCGGATGGAATCGCGACCGCACCTGACGGTGCGCTCTTTATTTCGGACGACATCAAAGGCCGCATCTATCGCGTGACGTGGAACGGCGGGTCAGCCGACGGCACCGCTGGAGTGACCGCGTGCCCGAGCTTGACCGCCGGTGCTGGCACACTCGAAAAAGCCAGCGCGAAACCGCCCGAAGGCACGAATCCCGATGCGGGTAAAACTGCGCCGAAGGGCGCGACAGCGGCGATGGTCACAGCCGGCGACAGGCTCTATCACGCCAACGCATGCATCGGCTGCCACGGCGACAGCGGACAAGGCACTACGATCGGTCCTCCACTCGTAACGAAAGAGTGGCTCTGGAGCGACGGAAGCTGGACAGGCATCGCGAAGACGATCACCGAAGGCGTAGCGCAGCCAAAGAAGTACCGTAGCCCAATGCCGGCGATGGGCGGCGCGCAGTTGACTCCGCAGCAGGTGAAAGAAGTCGCCGCCTATGTCTGGAGCATCAGCCACCGCTGACGGACGCTCACAAAACGTGTTAAACAACTCCCGCGGAAGTTTCACTCGTTCCGCGGGAGTTATTTTTCTGGGAGCTGCAATGACAAAGCTGCGAATTCGGTTAGCGCGACGTTTGCTGAGTTTTGTCGCGACGGCGTTCGTGATTTTGTTGGGCGGAGCGAGTTCCGGTCGCGCGCAGACACCGGCCTACTCCATCCAGGCGATCCGCATCGCCGATTCGCCCGGCGACTCCGTCGGCGAAATGGTCATCGGCGCGCCGCGCGACGAAAAGATCGACACGATGTACGCCGTTTGGCTCATCCGCGGCGGCGGTCACAACATCCTCTTCGACAGCGGCTTCCATCGCGAACGCTGGTTCAAACTCTGGACCATCAAAGATTTTCTACGACCGGACGAGGCCGTAAAGCTTGCCGGCGTAAAGCCCGAAGAAATCACCGACATCGTCGTGAGCCACGCTCATTGGGACCACATGGGCGGCATCGATCTCTTCCCAAAAGCTACCGTATGGATTCAGAAGGAAGAATTTCGCTACTACACCGGCGACGCCTGGCAAAAAGGCGGCCAGCACGGCGGCATCGACCCTGACGACATTCAGGAGCTCGTGAAGCTAAACACAGAGGGCCGCTTGCGGCTTGTGGATGGCGACAACGTCGAAATACTTCCCGGCATCCGCACCTACACCGGCGGCCGCCACACTTACGCCTCGCAATACATTCTCGTCGAAGGAAATCCGCGTTTCGTGCTCGCGTCCGACAACGCATGTCTCTACAGAAGCCTGATCGAAGGCAAACCGTCGGCCACGTTCAGCGAGGCGGATTATCCCGCCAGCATCGCAGCTCAAAAGCGAATGATCGAACTCGCTGGCTCCGTCGATCGTGTCGTCCCCGGCCACGACGCCCTGCAATTCAAAAAATTCAAAACCGAAGGCCGCATCACGCAAATCCGCTGAAGCAGACCGGAAATCGTCACTGCTTCTGCCCTTCGACCGCTGAAGTCTCGATCACCGTGATGTTGAAGGATTTATCGTCGCGGTCCTGCACGACGACTCTCTCACCTTGTTTCTTCTCCTCGAAAGGCTTTATGAAATCAGGATCTTCCCAAGCGCCGTCCTCGACTTCGTCCCAGCTGTAGAGCGTGTAGTCTCCGGGCGCTACCTGCTTGATCTTAAAGACGCCGTGCTGATCGGTCCGTTCGGTTCGATAAAGATCGTGACGATCGCGATGTTTCGCGTCGGGCACAAGCACAACCCAAACGCCGACAGCGGGCAGACCATTCTCGTCGGTTGCCGTTCCTTCCACCTGAGCGCCATGCGCGCTCAGTGTGATTTCCAGAGTCGCATTCGAGCCCGGATGCGGCGTGAATCCCTGATCGAGAATATCGACGCCGCCGTAATCGGCTGCCTTCACATATCCATTCTCGTCGAGTCCGTGAAATTGCAGCCGCATCGCAGCGTCGGAAATTTGATTCCAGGTGAACGAACCGTCCCGATCCACGCGCGCATAGCCGGCGGTGATCGCGCTCTGGCTGTCCGTTTGCCCCATGACGTACAAGTTGTCTTCAATATGTCCGGGCGTGCCGTCCCAACGAATATGGCCCGTGATGGTGAAGCCTTTCGAGATAACCAACTGAAGTCCCTCG
>DATAMU010000374.1:0-10744 GCA_036266605.1 Candidatus Acidiferrum sp.
GTCCAGAGATAGGTTTTCATCTTGACGCGGTTTTCGATGACTTCGACGCCTTCGGATTCGAGGAGTCTGCGCTGGAGAGAGCTGTACGGCTCGCGGATTACGATTTTGCCGGCGGCGTTGAGAACGCGATGCCAAGGGATGCCTTTGCCTTGCGGTGTGGCGGACATGGCGCGGCCGGCGCTGCGAGCGCCGCCTTTGAGGCGCAAGATTCTAGCGACGGCCCCATAGGATAGAACCCGTCCGCGGGGGATTTGTTTCACGAGCTTGTAGACCGGATCCCAGAGCGACATTTTTCGTTCCTTTGCTGAAGTGAGCGCCGAAAGACGGAAAGGATAACGCAGAGACGCAGAGTTCGCAGAGGGGCGCGGAGGCGTCGGCACCGGCAACGGGAGGATTTTTCCACCGAGGCTATTTCCTGTTCGAGGCAAATTTGGCGTGTGCAGGCGTGTTCGAGGCAAATTCGGGCTTTGTAGTGGACGCGGGGTACGGAGTGGGGTGGCGACAAAGACAAAATTGCTGGAGGCGTGTTTAACAAAATGAGGCGATTGGCCGATGAGAAAAGCGGGTGAGCGCGCCGAGGGAATTTTACAAAGGGGCGACAAGTCCGATATCAAACGGCGAATCGATTTTTGGCACTACGCGGGACGTACGGCATCTAATTAGCAGGGCGATCCGTACTTTGTAGTGAAGGGAAGATCGCGGAAGTTGCGAGAGCTCGAATCGAAGGATGCGAGACGCGAATGAAACCGAACGAAAATTCGAATGAGGCGTTCGAACGGTCGGGAGTAAGTTCTAGTCATAACGTATCCGAAACATTTCTGCGGATGATTCGTAATATTCGTTAGAAGCGTGTAGTGGAAGGTAGGTACACTACGCGCGAGATAGTGGGATGAGGCAAGGTCATGGCATTTGTTCGCCGAAAAGGGAACAAGTTCTATCTGGTGCACAACGTGCGCCGGGGCGCGAAGATTCGACAGATTCATCTCGCCCGCCTCGGGGAACACGCGCAGATCACCGAGCGAGTGGTGCGCGAAGTTTCCAAGAAGCATCCATTCGTGGAGCTGAATTGGCGAGCTCTGCGAGAGCAAGTGAACGGCAACGGAGTCGATCTCGCGAATTTGGACTCACCGGCGATGCAGAGGCTGGTGCGCGGATTGCGCGAATTGAATTTGGAACTCGCGGATTTGTTTCCGCCGATCCTCCGAATTTCTGAGTCGTCCGGCGTGACGAACGAGCTGCTGGTGCAGTTGCGGCTGTTGCAGTCGACGCTGCAGGTAAAACTGGCGCAGTTCGAGCATCCGCGCGAGCGATTCGGTATTGCGTCCCGTTCGCGGGGCGCGAGGAGGCGGCCATGAAAGACTACATCCTTCCGTTAGATCCCAATCTGCGCAGCACGGGGACTCTGGAATTCCAGAACTCGCTGCGGTCGAAGATCGTGGGACAGGACGAGGGCGTGCAGGCGCTCGTGGATCTGTACCAGGTGTTTTGCGCGGGATTGAATTCACCTGGCCGCCCGGTAGGAAATTTGCTGTTTCTCGGGCCGACGGGCTCGGGCAAGACGCGCATCGTTGAGGCAGCGGCGGAGATTTTGTTTGGCGATCCGCGGCTGCTGATCAAAGTCGATTGCGCGGAGTTTCAGCACTCACACGAAATCGCGAAGCTGATCGGCTCGCCCCCAGGATATTTGGGGCACCGCGAGACGCATCCGCTGATTACTCAGGACGAGCTCGCGAAGAGCCATACGGACAAACTGAAGCTGTCGTTTTTGCTGTTCGACGAGATTGAGAAGGCCTCGGACGCGCTGTGGCAATTGCTCCTTGGAATGTTAGACAAGGCGACGTTGACGCTGGGCGACAACCGGCGCGTGGATTTGTCGAATACGGTGATTTTTTTAACGTCGAATTTGGGCAGCAGCGAGATCACGGAACTGATGCAGGGCGGCATGGGGTTTGTGCAGCCTGCTAAAGACAAAGCTGCTGAGACGGGTCTCGACGAAAAAGTTCAGCGGACAGCAGTGGAAGCGGCGCGGCGAAAGTTTTCGCCGGAGTTCATGAACCGCTTGGACAAGGTTGTGGTGTTTCATCCTTTGCAGAGGATGCAGCTCGAGGAAGTGTTGAACATCGAGCTCGGACAAGTGCAGCAACGCGTGCTGGAGACAGCGAAGGGGCAGTTCTTGTTTCGCGTGACTCCGGCGGGGCGCGATTTCCTGCTGCGTGAAGGCACGGATCAGCGATACGGCGCGCGGCATTTGAAGCGGGCCATCGAGCGGCACGTGGTTTATCCGCTGGCGAACTTGCTGGCGACGGAGCAGGTGCATCTCGGCGACCTCGTGCGCATCGACTGGAATGGCGTGAGCAACGCGCTGACCTTTGTGCGCGAGAGCGAAGGTGCGCTCGTGCCGAACGAAGGCGAAACGCTGGAGACGAAGGCTGCGGCGGTCGATCTGAAGGACGGGAAGACCGTGGAGACGCCAACGGAAGCGGTGGCGGACGCGAAGAAAAAGCCGGCGACGGCTTTGCCGGCGGCGGCGCAGGCGCCTTCGGCGGCACCCGTGGCGAAGAAGAAGCCGGAGAAGTCGTAGACTTCGCCGGCGGACCAACCCAAAAGCAAACTAGCGAATGCATCGGAGCCATCTTGCGAAGCGAGATGGCTCTGATTTTTTTGCGAACGACGATGTGGGTGGTATCAACGACGCGCGTCAGCAAGAAAGTAGCGATGCGCTTATAATCAGGTCGTATGAACGGCGAGTTGCAGTTCGGGACTGGCGTGGACGGGATTGGGTGGGCACACCCGATTGTGCAGGAGTGGTTTGTCGGGCGGTTTGGAACGCCGACGGAGCCGCAGATCGCTGGGTGGCCGTCGATATTGGGAGGGAAGGCGACGCTGATTGCGGCGCCGACCGGCTCGGGCAAGACGCTGGCGGCGTTTCTGGTATGCATTGATGCGCTGGTGCGAAAGGCGCTGCGTGGCGAACTGGTCGATCAAGTTGAAGTGGTGTACGTCTCTCCCCTGAAGGCTCTCGGAAACGACATCCAGAAAAATTTGGAAGCGCCGCTCGGTGAGATTTTGCAGCTCGCGGGACAGCGCGGGCTGTTGATGCCTACGATTCGAACGGCGGTGCGCACGGGCGACACGCTGGCGCGTGATCGCCGAGCGATGTTGGCGCGACCGCCGCAGATTTTGGTGACGACGCCGGAGTCGCTATACATCCTGCTGACGGCGGCGAAAAGCCGTGAAGTGTTGCGGACGGTCGAAACGGTGATCGTGGATGAGATTCACGCGATGGCGGACGACAAACGCGGATCGCATCTGGCGGTATCGCTGGAACGGCTGGAGCAACTAGCGGGACGACCCTTGGCGAGGATTGGATTGTCGGCCACACAGAAGCCGATTGAGCTGGTGGCGGAATTTTTGACGGGAAGCGGACGGTCGAGTCCGGTGATCGTCGATGTTGGGCATCGGCGCGAGATGGATTTGGCGATCGAGGTGCCGCGCAGTGAGATTGGGGCGGTGGCGACGAATGAGATGTGGGGCGAGGCGTATGACCGGATCGCGGCGCTGGCGCTGTCGCACAAATCGACGCTGATTTTTGTGAACACGCGGAAACTGGCGGAGAAGGTCGCGCACAATCTGGGCGAGCGGCTCGGGCAGGACAATGTCGCGGCGCACCACGGGAGCTTGTCGCGGAAGCTGCGGCTGGCAGCCGAGAAGAAGCTGAAGGAAGGGCAGATTCGGGCGCTGGTGGCGACGGCATCGCTGGAGTTGGGCATTGACGTGGGCAGCGTCGATCTGGTGTGCCAGATCGGTTCGCCGCGGGCGATTGCGGTTGGGTTGCAACGAGTCGGGCGCGCGGGGCACTGGCGCGGAGCGATTCCGAAGGGGCGGATTTTTGCAACGACGCGCGACGAGTTGCTGGAGTGCGCGGCGCTGGTGCGGGCGATTCGAAAGGGCGAACTGGATCGGCTGGAGATTCCAGATTCGCCGATGGATATCTTGGCGCAGCAGATCGTGGCGATGTGCTCGGCGGAGGATTGGAGCGAGCAGGAGTTGTTCGAACGGCTGCGGCAGTCGTATCCGTATAGGGATTTGAAGCGGGCGGACTTCGAGAAGATTGTCGAGATGCTGTCGGAAGGAATTACGGCGCGACGAGGGCGGTATGGCGCTTATCTGCATCGCGACCGCGTGAACGGGATGTTGCGTCCGCGGCGCGGGGCACGGCTGGCGGCGATCACGAGCGGTGGGGCGATTCCAGAGAACGCGCTGTACACGGTGGTGGCGGAGCCGGAAGGCATCGTTGTTGGAACGCTGCACGAGGACTTTGCCATCGAGAGTATGGCGGGCGATATTTTTCTGCTGGGCAATACTTCGTGGCGAGTGCGACGAGTTTCGTCCGCCGGACGAGTCGAGGTTGAGGATGCACAGGGCGCGCCGCCGAGCGTACCTTTCTGGTTGGGTGAGGCGCCGGCACGAACGGCAGAGTTGTCGCAGGCCGTGGCGGATTTGCGGGAAGCAATCAGTTTGCGGGTAAAGGGCGTTGAGGTCGGAGCGAATCGGGACAATTCGGAAGAAGTTGCGGCGGCGGTGGAGTGGTTGAAGGCGGAATGTTGTGTCGATGATGCGGCGGCGGAGCAGTTGGTGGAGTACATCATCGCCGGGCGAGCGGTGCTGCGCGCTGTACCGACCCAGAAAACAATCGTCGCGGAGCGCTTTTTCGACGAGGGCGGCGGGATGCAGTTGGTGATTCACGCGCCGTTTGGCGGGAGAATCAACAAAGCTTGGGGACTGGCGCTGCGAAAACGATTCTGCCGTTCGTTCAATTTCGAATTGCAAGCGGCGGCGACGGATAACGGGCTGAATATCTCGCTCGCGGAGCAGCACAGTTTTCCGCTCGGCGACGTATTTCATTTTTTGCATCCGAATTCGGTGCGCGAGGTTTTGTCGCAGGCGGTGTTGGACTCGCCGCTGTTTGCGACGCGATGGAAATGGGACGCGGGACGCGCGCTGGCGTTGTTGCGATTTCAAGGCGGGAAGAAGGTGCCGCCCCAAATTCAGCGGATTCGCGCGGATGATTTGCTGGCGGCGGTGTTTCCGGAGGCGTCGGCCTGCCCAGAGAACATCGTTGGCGAGATCAAAATTCCTGAACATCCACTGGTGGATGAGGTGATGAAGGACGTTCTCACCGAGGCGATGGATATTGACGGGCTTGAGCGCATTTTGCGCGACATCGGTGAAGGGAAGATTCAATGTCTGGCGGTCGATACGCCGATTCCATCGCAGTTTTCACATGAGATTTTGAACGCGAACCCGTACGCGTTTCTCGACGACGCCCCATTGGAGGAGCGGCGGGCGCGAGCGGTCGAGATGCGGCGGATGCTGCCGGAGGCGGTGCTGTCAGAGGTTGGGCGGCTTGATCCCGCGGCGATCGAAGAGGTTTGCGCGGACGCATGGCCGGATGTGCGAGATGAGGAAGAGCTTCACGATGCTTTGCTGAGTTTGTTTGCGCTTCCGGTGGCGGGTGGTGTTGAGCGTGGCGACGGGAGATTGTCGGTGCGCTGCCGGGCATCAGCTGTGAATTGGCGCACACCGTTCGAACGGCTGGCCGCCCAGCGACGGGTGGCGATGGCTTCGGTTGGCGATGCGAAGTATTGGATCGCGGCGGAAAGGACTGCTGCGTTCGAACAGATGTTTCCTTCGGCTCGATTCGAATCGAGTTTGCCTGCGATCCCTCTCGCCCGTGAGAAGTCACGCGACGATCTCCTGCTGGAAATGACGACGGGTTGGATGCTTCACAGCGGCCCGGTGACAGTGCGGGAGCTTGCTGGCGTCATCGGGATCGCGGCTGGTGAGCTCGACCGCGCGATGCTCCGGCTTGAGGCTGGCGGGGCCGCCCTGCGAGGGCAGTTTACAGGTGCGCTATTGGAGGATACGGAGTGGTGCGATCGGCGGCTGCTCGCGCGGATTCACCGTTTGACGCTGGGCCGACTACGGAAACAGGTTGAGTCGGTCAACGCGGCGCAATTCATGCGCTGGCTGCTCCGATGGCAGCACGTTGCTCCCGGAAGTCAGGCGGTCGGCGAGCATGGCGTATTTGAGGTGATGCAGCAGCTTCAAGGTTTTGAAGCACCGGCCAACTGCTGGGAGCGACACATCTTGGCGCGGCGGATCGCCGACTACGATTCGAATTTGCTCGACCAGCTTTCCCTGACGGGTGCCGTAGGCTGGGGAAGGGTGTCTCCGCATCCGGCGACGCTTAGCACCGCGACCATCGAGGAGCTAGCGTCTGAGCGGCGGCGTATTGCCCCAACCAGCGTGGCGCCGATCACGTTTTTCGTGCGCGAAGAGGCCGATTGGATGATTCCGCGCCGAGCCGAAGGCGAAGATGAGTGCCGGGGACTAAGCGAAGACGCAGCTGCGGTCTTGAATTTCCTGAAACGGCGCGGCGCGTCATTCTTCACCGATATCGTGCGAGGAACCGGGAAGTCCAAACAAGAGGCCGAAGGCGCGCTCTGGGAGCTGGTCGGCGCGGGAATTTTGACGGCAGATGGCTTCGACAACCTCCGGGCATTGATCGACCCAAAACGGCGCTCCGAGGCGAGTGGCGGGAGGAACGCGGCCCCACGAAACACGGGCGGCCGATGGTCCCTGCTTTATCCCGGCGAGATGGTCGAACGTTCGAAAGCACTCGAAGCGACCTGCTGGATGCTTCTCCGACGTTACGGAATCGTCTTCCGCGAGGTTCTCGCCCGCGAGACGATTGTGCCGAAATGGCGTGAAGTCTTACTCACAATGAGACGCCTCGAAGATCGAGGCGAGATTCGCGGCGGGCGCTTTGTGAGCGGCTTCCTCGGCGAGCAATTCGCACTTCCGCTGGCCGTGGAATCGCTGCGATCGACGCGAAATCTCGCGCCGACGGGCGAGACAGTGACAGTTTCCGCCGCCGATCCGCTGAATCTGGTCGGCATTGCGGTGCCAGGCGATCGCGTGGCGGCGAATTCGGGGCGCACGGTGGCGTTTCGCGACGGCAAAGCGGTGCCGCCGAGCGAACATCCCGATATAGCGGTGCTTGCAGCAGGCTAAGTTAGGACCGAAGGCGGCCAAGGCCCACGTAACCGTCCACTCCTTGGCGATTTCTAAAGTAGCGCTTCAATTTACCCGGTACCCAAGTCTCGTTCTGGCCCGACTCGCCTCTTTTTGTCGTTTATGAACTGACACAAACTGTTTCGAGGCTCTCACTTTGCACCTCGATGAAACACTGTCTCATCCCGTGAGACAGTTTCCAGAAGTGCAACTCACGGATGTTGTTGACTTTAGGTGAGTTCCGCAATGAATAAGGTTATGTCGAAAATGGCACGCTCCATGCACTAACCCAGCCGCCCGGTATTGAGAAAGCGGTCTGGGGGAGAATCAACATGAGAGCCGCAGTCAGACAACAGCTGGACCCAACAATCCGCAGCAACGACACCCGGGATTTTCACGGCTCGCTGCGTTCGAAGATTGTGGGGCAAGAAGAAGGTGTGCAGGCGCTGGTGGATATGTTCCAGGTTTTCTGTGCGGGCCTGAATTCGCCAGGGCGCCCGGTAGGCAATCTGCTGTTCCTCGGGCCGACCGGTTCGGGCAAGACCCGCATCGTTGAGGCCGCCGCCGAGATCCTGTTCGGCGATGCGCGCGCGATCATCAAGGTCGATTGCGCGGAGTTTCAGCACTCACACGAAATTGCGAAATTAATTGGTTCGCCTCCAGGCTATCTCGGCCACCGCGAGACGCATCCGCTCATCACGCAGGAAGAGCTGGCGAAGAGCCACACCGACAAGCTCAAGCTGTCGTTCCTGCTGTTTGACGAAATCGAAAAAGCGTCCGACGCGCTTTGGCAGTTGTTGCTCGGAATGCTCGACAAAGCGACGCTGACCTTGGGCGACAATCGCCGCGTGGACCTCTCGCAGACGGTGATTTTTCTGACGTCGAACCTCGGCGGCGGCGAAATCACGGAACTAATGCAGGGCGGGATGGGCTTCGTGAAGCCAAGCAGCCGGCCGGACGCGCAGCTAAACGAGAAGGTCGAGCGCACCGCGGTCGAAGCGGCGCGCCGCAAGTTCTCGCCGGAATTCATGAACCGGCTCGACAAAGTTGTGTGCTTCCATCCGTTGAAGCGCGAACAGCTCGAAGAAGTGCTGGACATCGAGCTTGGCCAGGTGCAGCAGCGCGTTCTCGAAACGGCCAAGGGCCAGTTCCTGTTCCGCGTCACCAACCAAGGCAAAGAGTTCTTGTTGCAGGAAGGTACCGACCAGCGTTACGGCGCGCGTCATCTGAAGCGCGCGATCGAACGGCACGTTGTCTATCCCTTGGCGAATTTGCTCGCAACCGAGCAAGTACACCTCGGCGACCTTGTCTGCATCGATTGGGACAAGAGCCAGGATCGGCTGACGTTTGTTCGTGAAGGCGAAAACCTCGCGATGCCGGTGCGAAAGCTCGAGCCCGCGATTGCGGCTCCGAAGCCGGCGGCGCGGACGGGCAAGTCGATTGACGCTCCGCAGCCTGCGCTGGCGCCGGAAGTGGCTCCGCGTATCGCTCGCTAACCTTTTACAAAACAGTTCCCCCAACGTTAGGCGGCCCGGGCGGCAATTTCGCCCGGGCTTTTTCTTTTCGTGACGACGCGCTAGAGTTGTTCTACTAGGCTCAACTATGCGTCGCTTGCTACCAACTGCTTTACGGATCACTTCCTTCGTCGTGCTGTTTTGTGCCTTGTGGGGTGCTCCTGCGTTCGCTCAGCGGACGCAGTTGAAGCCGCCCTGGAACATCTATTCTCCGAATACGGATATCCAGGTGGGGAAACAGAATGCCCAGCTCATGCTTCAAGGCAGCCCGACGCAGCCGGGATTGCCTCTCTGCAACGACCCGAAGGTGGATCAGTATCTGACGAACCTTGGGATGAAGCTGGTTTCGAAACTCGACCAGCGTGGAGTCACATATCCTTGGGAATTTCATTGCGTGAACGACAAGTCGATCAACGCTTTTGCGCTGCCGGGCGGATATGTGTTCGTGAATCGCGGCGCGATCGAGGCGGCCGACAACGAATCGCAGCTCGCGGCGGTGATGGGGCACGAGTTATCTCATGTGACGCTCCGGCATGGGACGGCGCAGGCGACGAAGGCGCAGTTTGCGCAAGGCGCGGCTGGAATATTCGGCGGGATATTTGGAGGAAGCACTGGCGGGGCGCTGCTGACGCAGGGCGTTGCGCTTGGTGCGGGCGGGCTGATGCTGCGTTATTCGCGTTCCGATGAGACGCAGGCGGATGTCAGCGGTACGCAGGTTTTGTATGACACTGGATACGATCCGCGGGCGATGTCTCAATTTTTCGAGAAGCTGGAAGCGGAGTCGAAGGGGAAGAATCCGCCGCAATTTTTGTCGGACCACCCGAATCCCGGCAATCGCGTCGAGCGGGTGAACGAGGAGATCGACAAGTTGGGTGGCGTGCCGCCGAATGCGAAGCGGGATTCTCCAGAGTTCGAAGCAATCAAACGTGAAGTGCTAGCGTTACCGACGCCGAAGAAGATAGCTGCCACTGCCGCTCCCGGCGATCCGGCGCAACCTCCCGCCTCGCCCTCGACGCGTTTTGCCGATTACAAGGGTTCAGCGTTCACGATGAGCTATCCGGACAATTGGAGTGTCTCGGAGAGCGATGGCGGCGCGGCGTTCGCGCCGAAAGGCGGCGTGGTGCGGGGTGCCGACGGGCAGGGTGCGCTGGCTTATGGATTGATCGTCAACGCGCGCGCGGAACAGATGGATGGGAGCGATTCGAATGCGTTGGCGAATGCCACACAGCGGCTGATTGCCGATTTGCAGAAGACAAATCCGAATTTGAAGGTCGTGCAGCGCGGGTCGTCGGTGAGACTGAACGGGCAGCCGGGGCTTTCGACGTATCTGAGCAACGATTCGCCGGTCGGCGGGCAGGAGACGGACTGGCTCATCACCGTTATGCAGCCGAATGGCTTGATGTCGTTTTTGTGCGTCGCTCCGCAGGCGAAGTACAGCGATTACGACAAGACATTCAGCGCCATTCTGGACACAGTGCGACTACCGAAGTAAACGCCGATGAAGGCGTGGCGCGAAGCCGCGAGTCTGGTTAAGCCGAAATCGCCTGTGCAATTAGTTTCTCGTTTCGACCAAAGCGTTTGCGTCCGCGACGCGAGCCTCCTCGTGGAGTTGTGCGGCGCGGGTCAGCGCATCCTGAATGCTCGGACAAATGTTCAGCGCGCCAATGTGGCGCTCGAACTCGGCTTGCTTCATGAGTTGTGCCGGTTGCTCACGAGCGCCGCACAAGAGTAAAGCTCGCCCCGAGGCGTGAATTTGATCCGCGAGATCACGGATCGCGCCTAGGCCGGTCGCGTCGATTGCCGTCATATTCCGAAGCCGCAGCACAACGATCGGCGGCAATTGAGATAACCCGTCGAGAATTTCGCCAAATTTGTCGGTCGATCCGAACAAAAACGGCCCGTGCACGCGAAAAACAGCGACATAGTCAGGAATGTCTTTGCCTTGCAGGATATGCATGCGAGTGTCTTCAACGTAGCTGCGAGTCACCCGCGCAACAGTTGTGGTGCGTGAAACCTTTCGAATATAAGTGAGGGCCGCGAGCACCATGCCCACCTCCACCGCGAACGTCAGGTCTGCAACGACAGTAAGCGTGAGCGTGAGAATCCAGACAGTTATGTCGGCTGCGGTCAGTTTCAGGATTTCCGGTATCTCG
>DATAMU010000375.1:0-3625 GCA_036266605.1 Candidatus Acidiferrum sp.
CTTAGGCTGGGACGCTCCCAGCGGTTTTGATGCGAAGTGATGTGAGCGGCGCAAATATCACAGAGGAGCTACTTGCCAAAGGCTCGTGTGAGCTGGGAGATTGCGATTTTGTAGCTTGTGTCTGTCGAGGTCGCGATCCCGGTTGGGGTATTGAGCCAGTCTGCATGCCCAGTTGGTCGATAGCCGCGTTGCGTGGTCGATGTGACTTGCCGGATCCGTCACAAACACTAGCGGCCGAACACAAGTACAGTAAATTGTCCGCCCATATTCGCAGGTACAAAGAGATTGCGAGTTTTGATGTCGAGGGCCATTGTCTTCGAACCGGCGTTGGTAGGGATAGTTTCAACGAGCGAGTATTTATCCTTTTCATCTTCATGGTACACAGAGACATTGCCCCCGCCATTCGACATAAATACGAGTTTGCTTGACGGATCGAAGGCCGCAGCGTCGACGCGCTCTCCGATTGGACCTGTTGTGACGCTTTTGCCGCTGTCTGCGTCGAGAACGACCATGAGTTGACCGCCGCGACACCCGGCGAACAAACGACGGGTGTCCGGATCGAACGCCAACGCCGTGGCCGTTTTACCTGGAGCGAGAGACCAGTGGTCGAGGACTTTCAGTGAATTTGCGTCGACGTGTACGGTCTCGGCTTTTTCCTCAAGGTTGATATAGACATTTCCTTTTCCATCCGCTACCGCGAACTCAGGGCCTCCGCCCAAATCGATGGTACCGACGACTTTTCCGTCAGCAGCACTGATGACCGTCGCGCTGTCGCTGTCGCCGTTCATCGCGTAGACGTGCTTCGTCGATGGCTCGTACATGATGGCGTCGGGTTTCTTTCCTACTTTGACCTCTGAAATCGCTTTCAACGTTTTCAGGTCGAAAATAATTACGGAATCGGATTTTCCTGCTGTGATGAATCCGCGACCGAATTCCCGCGCGACAGTGATGCCGTGGACCCCGGGGGTATTCGGAATCGTCGCGACAAATTCAAATGTATCTGCATCGAGGACTTCGACTTGTGTTCCGTGACTGACATAGACACGACGGCCTTCGGTATCGACGAACACGTAGTCCCAGCTCGTTCCGCCAGACAGCGACACCTTCTTGATGATGTGGTATCCGGGATCGGACGCCGCGCCTGAGAGAGGCACGAAGAACAGGATCGACGTCGCCAGCGCAGCCCAAATTCGTTTCATTCCGTTCTCCTATCCATGTTGTCCGAGAAACTCGTACGAACCGCGATTAGTGACAGATGTCGCTACCGGAGTCCGTAAATGATTTTCCAGCCTCTGGAATGAACTTCCAGTCGTAGCCTGTAGGTCTTAAGGTCAGTTTCAGTACGCCGAAAGTCGTCGTGTCGCGAACTTCACTCGTTGCTTCCGGGGCGCCGAATGGCCGGTGATTCTTGCCACCGGTTCCAACCACAAATTCGCGAATGCCCCGTGCACGGTCGAGTTTCCCATTCGGATCCTGCGGAGCGAAGCGCTCGTAGTCGTGATCATGTCCGCTGAGGATCACATCCGCGTTCGCGTCGTACAACGCCTGATAGAGCGGTTTTATTTCCGGAGCGTCCCCGTGTGCGCCACCAGAACTGAAAAGCGGTTTGTGAAAATAAGCCAGCGTGCAAGCTGCCGGATGCGCCGCAAGGTCGGCCCTCAACCACTTCTCTTCGCGACTGCCTTCGTTACAGCCGCCAATTTCGGCGCATTCGCTGTTCAACGACAGGATGTGCCACGCTCCAAGGTCGTAGCTGTAGAAACCCTCCTTGGGGTCCCCTGCTTCTTTGCCGAAGTATTCGAAATAGAAAGTGGCGCCTTGTGAGTGGAACTCGTGATTGCCTGGAGCGGGCCGTGTGCGGTTTTTCACACGTCCCCAAGTCTTGTCGTAGCACTTGAAGTTCTCCGCGGTCCCGTCTGGATACGCGAGATCTCCAATAGCCGCGACCACGCCGGCATTCTCTTCGAGTATTCTTGCGGTGGCTTCGGCGCCGGTCAGATTCGTGCAGTCCGCGATGTCGCCCGCAGCAAGGAGCACGACCGGAGGTTGCTCCGCTTTCTGCAAATCATGTGAGGCCCGAATTCGAGGTGGCGAAATCGAGATGAGGATTGCGAAAACGCCCAGGAGACGGATGCCTTGGTTCGTCGACAAAAATGTTTTGGTCATTTGCGCTCGAACGCTGGGCTCCATCGGAAACCAACGGCAAACGTCGGCTGATAGTATTCGCGCTGGATCATGTATTGCGGACTGCCTTGATAAAAGCCGAATACTTCGTTGTTCAGGTTCAGTCCATAAGCGATGAAGCTCAATCCATGCGCCAGCCGGACGCTGCCTTGCGCATCGATCTGCAAGTGCGAGTAGAAGTACTGATCGCCGAAAGGCCCTTTCAAGCCGCCTGGAGTTGGCGTTGAAGGCGTGCCGTCCTGAGTTGGCGTTCCGTCCTGAAACCCATACGCCGCAATGTTCGCTTGGTTGTAGCTGAGTCCGACACGGATGGAAACGCGGCCGCGGTCGTATGTCGGGCTAATGTTCCATGTGTTCGGAGCGTTGCGAAGAAGTCGCGGATGATCGGAACGTCCGGGCAAGCCGCTCGCGCTCGAGTTGGTGTAGCCGTAATTTGCTGAAATGCCCAAGCCGGAGAGCGCTCCAGGAAGAAACGTAAGGTGTTGTAGATACGCGGCTTCAAAACCTGCGATCCACGCGCTGCCCGCATTGATCGGCTGCGTCGCAGTGAATGTCCCAGGAGGGATGTTCGGCGCCGGCTGAAAGTTGTTGAGCACGAATGTTTGCGTGACGATCGGATCCGAAAGCCGTTTGTAGAAGAATCCACCGGAGATCATTCCAAATGGATTGAGATAGTGTTCGACAAGGACGTCGAAGTTATCGCCGGTCTCCGCTTTGAGATTTGGATTTCCGAGCGTTAAGAGATTTTTGAGATTTCCAGGGCTGCCCGCGGTGGTAAACGTAAGCGCCTGTGCGATGTCTTGCGGGTCGGGGCGTGAGAGTCCGCGACCGTAAACCAGCCGCAAATTGGTGCTCGGCGTGAATGCGTACCGAAGCGAAATGCTTGGCAACACCTTCACATACGAGCCGCTGAATTTGTCGTTGTTGATGATTGGAGGGCTGACGGTGCCGTCGATCGTTCGGTTTACAACATCGAGGTTCGTGCCTTCAAATCGCACGCCACCGACGAGCCGGATGCGATTCGTCAGATCGATCGTGTCCATCACGTAGCCGGCCGAAACTTTCTCGAGGTAACTGAAGTTGGCTGGATCGACACCAGAAGAACTGGCAGCGGTGAAAGCATCGAGGTTCGACATCAAGAAATCGCGCACGGCCTGGTAGTTGACGTTGTAGCCGAGTTTGTACGAACCGCCGTAGTAGTTGCTGTTCGTAAATCCATTCGGGAACTGATTCAACAGAATGTTGTCGTTCGGCGTGTAGTCGACGCTGTACGAGTCGTCGTACTTGTGAGAGTTACGGAATTTGCCACCGACTTCGATCGTAGAGAGCTTGCCAAACAAGTGGTAGCGTCTCGCGTAGGCGGCCGTCGCCTGAAGGTTTACCTGAGCGCTTTGTCCGTGGCTGATCTGTACATCGCTCAACGCCATCGTCGCCGGATTGT
>DATAMU010000376.1:0-5016 GCA_036266605.1 Candidatus Acidiferrum sp.
TTGGGGAGAGCGAGCACAGGCGTATGTCACACCGGTGGGGGCAGATGAAGTGTGTGTGGCGACACTTTCCAAGCACCGCGGGATGAACAAGGCAGCCCTGGCGGATGAGTTTCCGGAGCTCGCGCGGCGTCTCGTTGGCGCGGAGCTTACCGGACGTGAACGCGGCGCCGTTACCATGATGCAAAGTTTTCGACATGTGCAGCGAGGAAATATTGCGCTGGTTGGAGATGCTTCGGGCAGCGTAGATGCGATCACCGGCGAAGGACTATCGCTGGGATTTCGGCAGGCGATGGCATTGGCTGATGCGTTGAAGCGCGGAGATTTGTCTGGGTATGAGGCGGCGCATCGGCGAATGGCGCGTAGACCGGCGCTGATGGGCAAGTTGATGCTGGTGTTGGATGGGCGAGCATGGTTGCGCGAGCGAGCGATTCGAGCGATGGCGCGGGATGCGAGGGTGTTCGAGCGATTGTTGGAGGTGCACGTCGGGACGAAGTCTCGAGCGCACCTTGCAGTTACTGGGGCAATGCTGGGTTGGCGTTTGGTCGGGGCGTAAAGTGCCGTAAATGACCCGACAATCTGGGCAGAAATCGTTATAAAAAGCAGCGGTTCATGGTGATTGGAGAACGATGATAACGAAATACAGACTTGGGTTGCCGATCTCTCTAGCCGCGCTGACGCTTGTGTCCGGCGTCGCGCCGCGATTGTTGGCGCATGATTCTCGTTTGGTGGGCACAGCCACAGTCGAGTCCACAATCGAGCAGGCTGCGGCCACAGCGCATGAGGTTGCTCTCACGGTAGACGTCACAAAGAGCAAGGTGAACTTCACCTTGGGGAGCACGCTGCACACCGTGCATGGAATTTTTGCGTTGAAGCACGGGGCGATTCGGATTGAGCCGGATGGTAAGGCGAGCGGCGAAATTGTGGCGGATGCAACCAGTGGGCAGAGCGGCGATTCGGGACGCGACAAGAAGATGCATAAGGATGTGCTGGAGAGCCCCAAGTTCACTGAGGTTGTGTTTCGGCCGGATCGCGTGGATGGGAAGATCCCTGCTAACGGGGCGGTGTCGGTGCAGATGCATGGGATGTTTGCGCTTCACGGGTCGGAGCACGAGATGACAGTGCCGGTGACGGGCGAAGTGAATGGCGATCACTGGAGCGGGAAGACGACGCTGAAAATTCCGTACGTTGCTTGGGGACTGAAGAGTCCGAACACTTTTATTTTGAAGGCAGACCCAGTGGTGGAAGTGGAGTTGGAGTTAGTCGGGACGATCGATGCCCACTGACTACGACGAAGCCGTGTCGCAAACCTTCGATAAGCCAGATTTATCCTCTTCCTGACAACTATTAATTTGACTGATTGACTTCCCGCAACTCATCCTGTACATTCATGGCGTTGTCATGATCTGCAACGCCATCACGCACGCGCGAGCCACCGCGGCCGTTAAGACGGTTGGGGTATCTTGCGTCGTCGTACGAATTCAGCCCGTAATTATTCGGGAAAGTTCAGGATGATGGCGGCCTAGCCAAATAGGCAAGCAAGTTTTTCAGCCATCATCCAAAGCGATGATGGCTTTTTTGTTTTGTGGGGAAAGAAATTCGGAGGAATGACGAAGTGACAGAGCCTTTGCCGAAGCCGAGAAGTCATGCGTTGGTTGACGGCCCAAACCGGGCCGGAGCACGCTCGATGCTGCGAGCGGCTGGATTAAAGGATGACGATTTCAAGAAGCCGCTGATTGGAGTAGCGAATACCTGGATAGAGATCGGACCATGCAACCTCCATCTGCGCGAATTGGCAGCCCAGGTAAAGGAAGGGATTCGCGCGGCGGGTGGCACACCGCTGGAGTTCAACACGGTTTCGATTAACGACGGCATCACGATGGGTACCGACGGGATGCGCGCTTCCCTGGTGAGCCGCGAGGTCATCTGCGATTCGATCGAATTGGTGACGCGCGGGAACATGTTTGACGCGATCGTGATTCTGGTCGGATGCGACAAGACGATTCCCGGCGGGATCATGGCGGCGGCCCGGCTGAATATTCCTGCGGTTGTGTTGTACGGTGGATCGATTGCGCCAGGACATTTTGAAGGGCACGACGTCACGATTCAGGATGTATACGAGGCCATCGGATCGCATGCACGCGGAAAGATTTCGGACGCGAAGCTGAACGAAATCGAAAAGGTGGCTTGCCCGGGAGCTGGGGCGTGCGGAGGGCAGTTCACAGCGAACACGATGGCGCTCGTCGGAGAATTTTTGGGAATCGCGCCGATGGGCCTTTCGGGCATTCCTGCGACGAACAAAGCAAAGGGTCACGCGGGATATCGCGCCGGCGAAATGGTGATGGATCTTTTGAAGCGCGATGTGACGCCGTCGAAGATCATGACCAAAACGGCGATCGAAAACGCGATTACGGGAGTGGCGGCGACGGGCGGCTCGACGAATTCAGTATTGCACCTGCTGGCGATTGCGAACGAATTGCGGGTTCCTCTCAATATTGACGACTTTGACCGAATCAGCACGCGAACGCCGATTCTGGCAGACCTCAAGCCGGGCGGGCGATTCGTCGCGGTCGATTTGTACAACGCCGGGGGAACGGCAATCGTCGCGAGGCGGTTGCTTGACGCCAAGTTGCTCAACGGCGATTCCATCACGGTTACAGGTCGCACCATCGGCGAAGAGGCCAGGGCCGCAAAGGAAACGCCGAAGCAGGAAGTGGTCCACGAACTCAGTAATCCCCTGAAACCGACGGGTGGCTTGGTGATTTTGAAAGGCAACATCGCGCCGGAAGGCGGCGTGTTGAAGGTTGCCGGACACAACTACACGACGTTCAGCGGACCAGCGCGCGTCTTCGACGGCGAAGAAGCGGCGTTCGCGGCGGTCGGCGATGGAACGATCAAGGCAGGCGACGTGGTTGTGATTCGGTACGAAGGGCCGAAGGGCGGACCGGGGATGCGTGAAATGCTCCAGGTGACGAGCGCGCTGATCGGCGCCGGACTCGGTGATCAAGTGGCCCTGTTGACCGACGGACGATTCTCTGGCGCGACGCACGGATTGATGGTGGGCCACGTTGCCCCCGAAGCCATGAACGGTGGACCGATCGCCGCGATTGCGGACGGCGACATCGTCGAGTTCGACATCGGCAAGAGGTCGCTCAACGTAAAGCTGACCGACGCCGAGATTCAAAAGCGACTCTCTACCTGGAAAGCGCCGGCTCCCAGATTCCGAACGGGCGTAATGGCGAAATATGCGGTGATGGTGTCGTCGGCTGCGCAAGGCGCGGTGACGACGCCTTCGATGAATAGCTTTTCGACTTCGGGTGTGCACGCGAGGACTCTATGAAGCTGACTGGGGCGGAAATTGTTTGCGAGACGTTGACGGCGCTCGGGACGAAGCATGTGTTCGGATATCCAGGCGGCGCGATTCTGCCGATCTATGACGCGCTCGGAAAGTCGAAGCTGCACCACATTTTGGTGCGGCACGAGCAGGGTGCGACGCACATGGCCGACGGATATGCCCGAGCCAGCGGCGGAGTCGGCGTGGCGATGGCGACGTCGGGTCCCGGCGCGACCAACATGGTGACCGGCATCGCGACGGCGATGCTCGATTCGTCGCCGGTGGTCTGCATCACGGGACAGGTCAGCAGCAAGTTGCTCGGGTCGGATGCGTTCCAGGAAGTCGACATTACTGGGATCACGATGCCGATCACGAAGCACAACGTGGTTGTGACTCGAGCGGAGGATGTGGCGCGGACGCTTCGCGAAGCATTCGTCATTGCGAGTTCGGGACGGCCGGGACCAGTGCTCGTCGATATCACGAAGGATGCGCAGCAGGCGTCTTGTGAAGACGACTTCGATGCCGCGGCACCGAAGCTCCCGCCGAAGCGGAAGCGTGCGAGCTACGAGAAGGCGGACTTCGATCGCGCCGTTGAAATGCTAAATTCGGCAAAGCGACCGCTGATCTTGGCTGGGCACGGCATCATGGTGTCGGGCGCGATGAAGGCGTTCGATCAGTTCGTGCACGCAGCAAATATTCCGGTGGCGATGACGCTGCTCGGCATCGGCTGCTTCCCTGCTACCGATCCGTTGAATCTCGGAATGATGGGCATGCACGGCGAAGCATGGGTGAATCACGCGATTCAGGAAGCGGATTTGCTGATCGCGGTGGGCATGCGGTTTGACGATCGCGTCACCGGCGATCTGAAGACCTACGCTCGCGACGCTCGGAAGATTCACATCGAGATCGACCGCTCTGAGATCAACAAGAACGTGAAGGTGGACTCGGCGCTCGTGGGCGATGCGCGCGAAGTTCTGGAAGCTCTCTTGCCGCACGTGAAGCACAAGGAACATGCCGATTGGCTCGCGCATATTCGCGAACTGAAGGGCGACTCGGCGGTCCGCGACATCCAGGGCTTGCCGGACAACGGACATCTTTACGCGGCGCACGTGATCAACGATTTGTGGAAAGAGACGAATGGCGAAGCGATCGTAGTCACCGACGTGGGGCAGCACCAGATGTGGGAGGCGCAGTACTACCATCACAATCGTCCGCGCACCCTCGTTACTTCCGGAGGTCTCGGCACGATGGGATTCGCGACGCCGGCGGCCATTGGCGCGAAGTTTGCGAAACCAGATGCGGATGTCTGGGTGGTGGTCGGCGACGGCGGCTTCCAGATGACGATGTGCGAACTTGCGACGATCGTGCAGGAGAAGATCAAGGTCAACATTGCGATCATCAACAACGGATATCTCGGCATGGTGCGGCAGTGGCAGGAGTTCTTCTATGACAAGCGCTACGTCGCGACGCCGATGGTCGCACCGGATTTTGCGGCGCTGGCGAACGCGTTTGGAATTCGCGGCGAACGTATCTCTTCGCGTGGCGATGTGATTCCGACGATTCGGGCAGCGAGAGAGAGTAAGGAGTCGTTCTTGATCGACTTCCGCGTGGAGCAGGAAGATTCAGTTTACCCAATGGTGCCTGCGGGCGGGTCGCTTCACGAAATGATCCGGCGGCCAGACAGC
>DATAMU010000377.1:0-16277 GCA_036266605.1 Candidatus Acidiferrum sp.
AAGACGTTTCGAGATGGAGTGGTCAATGAGCACCGGAAGCGTACGAGTGGAAGAAAAAAGTTATGAGATGCCTCCGAAAGAGGGGCTCAGCATCGCGCATTTTATTACTGTCACGGATATCCAGCGATCGTGTGACTACTACGAAAAGGTTTTTGGAGCGACTGTGTTGAGCCGAGGCGACGCCGAGGGCGCGCCCGGGTATCTGCGGCTGGCGAATATTTGGATGATCATCAATGTGGGAGGGGGGCCGACGCCGGACAAGCCGACCGTCGTGCTCAGTGTGCCCGATCCGAATCACATCAATAGCTTTATGAACTTTCGCGTTGCAGATATCCAAGCTTGCTACAAAGAGTGGAAAAGCCGGGGCGCGGAGTTTATTACCGAGCCGATCGAGAAGTACGGCGAGACGCGCTGCTATATTCGCGATCCTGACGGCTACATTATCGAGGTCGGACAGAGCAAGGATGGCGTGAAGTACGGCTGAGGCTCGGCGCAGGTAGTCGAGTTGGGTTAGACAGGCGGAGGTTGTGCGGAGTACCCTTTTTGAGCCTGGGTGGTGCGGGCGCGCATGCGTCGTGGGCTCTACTCCATTTCGATCACGTTTCGAATCCTGATTGTTCTCTCTATTTTTCTATGCGGGTTGCGTGGGCTTGCGGGTATTCGTGCGTCTGAACCGGTCCGCATCGGCGTTGGCGAAGGAACGGCGGTCGATCTCGACGGAACGATTGTCGATCCGCTGAAGGCGTCGGCTGGAAAAGTTGTGGTGCTGATTTTTGTGCGGGTGGATTGCCCGATTTCGAATCGGTATTCGCCGACGATTCAAAAAATTAGCCGCGAGAATGCGGGGCGTGTGGCGTTTTGGCTGGTGTATCCGGACCGGTCCGAATCGGCGGAGCAGATTCGGAAGCATGAGAAGGAATTCGGGTACGAGTTGCCGGCGCTACGCGATGTGCAGCGCAGTCTGGTGGTGGAGAGCCACGCGCGGACGACTCCTGAGGCGGCGGTTTTCGATGGGAACCGGAAGCTCGTCTATCACGGACGAATCGACAATTTGTTTGAGGATTTTGGGCGGGCGCGGCCTGTGCCGACGACGCACGAACTGGAAGATGCGATTCACGCGGCGCTGGATGGGAAAGAAGTTGCGAACGCTTCCGTGCCGGGCGTGGGTTGCTACATTTCGGATTTGAAATGAAACGGTGGCCGCAGAGGGCTGCGATTGGCGTCGCGCTGTTGGCAGTGATTTGCGGCGCGCGAGCGGCGAATGAATCAGCGGCCAAACGGGCCGAGCCGAAACCTTCATGCGATGTGCGGACGGGCACGGCGTGCCGTGCCCCTACCTCGGAAAAATCCGCGGCTCCAACATACACACGGGATGTCGCGCCAATTATTTTTCGGTCCTGCGCGCCGTGTCATCGGCCGGGAGAAGCGGCTCCGTTTTCACTGCTGACGTACGCCGACGCGAAATCCCACGCCCGTTTGATTGAGGCGGTGACACAGCGGCGCCTCATGCCTCCATGGCTGCCTGCGGCAGACGATCCGAAATTTGCGGACGACTTGCGGCTGTCGGATGACGAAATCGCGCGGCTGCGTGACTGGGCTGAGAGCGGAGCGGTGGAAGGAAACGCTGCGGACTTGCCACCCGCGCCGAAATTTGTCGAAGGCTGGCAACTTGGCAAGCCAGATTTGATCGTGAAGGCGACGAAGGCGTACGCGCTGGCCGCCGGCGGCAATGACGTTTATTGGAATTTTGTGTTTCGCGCGCCGGTGGACCGCCAGCGATGGCTGAAAGCGATCGAGATTCGCCCGGGCGACAAGAGGCTGGTGCATCACGCGAACGTGCTCGTCGATCGCGGCCAAACGGCGCGGCTACAGGAAAAATCTCCCGGCGATGGCTTCGGCGGAATGGAGCTGACGATCGAGTCGGAGCTGTTTGATCCCGACAGCCATTTTCTCTTTTGGAAGCCGGGGTCGGCGCCGTATGTCGAGCCCGATGGAATGGCGATTTCGCTCGATGCGAATGCGGACCTCGTGCTGAACATGCACCTGCAGCCTTCCGGCAAGCCAGAGTCGCTGCAGCCGACGCTGGGACTTTATTTCACGGATAAGCCGGCGACTCTGCATCCGATTTTGTTGCAGATGGAGAACGACGAAGCGCTGGATATTCCGGCCGGCGCGAAAGATTTTGTGGTGAAAGACGATTTTACGCTGCCGGTGAGCGTGTCTTTGCTGGCGATTTATCCGCACGCGCACTATCTCGGACGCGATTTGGGAGCCACGGCGACTCTGCCGGACGGATCGTCGCGGACGCTGATTCACATTCCGAACTGGGATTTGAATTGGCAGGCGGTGTATCGCTACACCGAGCCGATGACGTTGCCGGCCGGGACGAAGATCACGATGCGGTATGCATACGACAATTCGGCGGAGAACGTAAGGAACCCGAATCATCCGCCGGCGCGTGTGGTGGCAGGAAATCGAGCGAGCGATGAGATGGCGCACTTGTGGCTGCAAGTCTTGCCTAGCGATCATTCGACCGCTGCCGGAGGCGCGGGCGATCCGCGCGCACTGATTCAAGAGGCTATGGCTCGGCATCACTTGGAGAAGAATCCCGAGGATTTTGAGGCGCACTACAATTTGGCGGCGCTGCTTCAGGCGCGAGGCGACTTTGCGGGGGCGTACCCGCAGTTCGTGGAGGCTGTACGACTGCGGCCGAACGATGCGGCGGCGAACAATGGACTGGGCGCGGCGCTGCTGGCAGCGGGACAGCCGGGGCGGGCGATTTCATTTTTGCGGGCGGCGCTCGCGACGCGACCCGATTATTTTGACGCGCGCTACAACTTGGGGAATGCGCTGGCCTCGCGTGGAGATTTCGCGGGGGCATTGGCGGAATTTCGCGCGGCGGTGCGGTTGCGTCCGGAGGATGCGGATGCGGAAGCCAATTTGGGGAGTGCACTGGCGGAAACGGGAGATTCGAAAGAGGCGCGGGAACATTTTGAGCGCGCGCTGAAGCTGAATCCAAGTCATCAGTTGGCGCGGGAGAATTTGCGGGCGTTGGAGCAGGGCGGAGCGAGCAGCCCTTCCCATCCTCAGTAGTATCTCGACAGGCGGTCACCGCTAGATCGCCAGCGCGCGGAAGCGCAGGCGCTACCGCCACAGCGTCCCGAAAGCGGACGGCGCTTCGTGAAACATCACATTTCACTCATAAAGTTCAGATTGGGTTTAGATGGATTGCCGCGATTTATTCGCGGAACTTTCCGGCGGCGTTCACTCACTTCGATGATGTAACCGTTACATTTCGTCGAGCGGCGCAAAAGCTGGAACTTTGTGAATCGATGGGGCGTAGCCAATACAGCGGCACAAAGCGACGCGAAACACGCCGTGACGGTTCGGCGCGAATTCGCGGAACCTGTCCGCGACTTCGACGCAGTGAGCGAGTGCGCACACCGTGGAAATTCTTGGTGTGTGAATTGCACACAGAGCTAGCGATTTTTTTACAAAGGCCTCGCCTATCCGTTACGCGGGCCGAGCGTCTGTTGAATTAAAGCAGTTCTCCGATCGAAAGCAGTTGGGCTCGGAATCCTGGACCAAGGCGTGAGGAAAGACCGCGGCGCCGTTCCGGTCGGGATCTCAAACGAGTGGTTTTGGTGAGTTGGGGTTAAACGGATCGAGTCGCCGCCTGGTTTGGCCGCCGGAGCGATATCGATGCTTCAGGAGACGTGTGCCCGGAGGGCGTACGGCTTCCTTTGTCTAAACCCGCCTCATTCTAAGGCTCCGATTCTTAAGTTCAACCGTTAGCGGTAAGCGCGGGCCAAGAAGACGCTTGCCGGGGAGATCCGACCATGAGGCCCGAAACGAAACGACGATTTGTAGTTGTGTATGGAATTGCAGCACGTGGAAGCGTGGCGATGTTGGCTTGTGTAGCGATGTTGTCGTCTGCGTCGAACGCGTTCGCTCAGGGGAGTGATGCGCCACGGATGACGGGAGCGAACGTGCGTCCGCACATGTGGGCGACGTCCGATCCATTGAAAGACGGAAGCTGGCAGCCGGAAGCGACGGCTCCCGTGGCGCCGGAGACGTCCGCTGCGAAGGTAGCGCCGATGGGCGATACCGTGTCGGTGCGGACCCTGCAATTGCCGCCGGGTGCGATCAAGGAGTTTCGCCGGTCGGAAAAATGCGTCGGCACGGGAGATTATTCGTGCGCAGTGCAGCACTTGCAAAAAGCGCTGAAGGCCGATCCGCGGTTTGTCGAGGCGCACAACAATTTGGGCGCGAGCTACTTGCAGCTCTCGCGCTATCAGGATGCAATCGGGGAGTTTGAAGCCGCTATCGCGTTGGATGAAAAGATGTCGGCGCCCCACCGGAATATGAGCTTGGCCTTATTTTCGTTGAGACGGTATGCGGAAGCCGAGACAGCGGCGCGCGAGGCATTGACTCTCAATCCACAGCAGAAGGCGGCGCAATACAGCTTAGGCCGGGCGTTGGCTGCGGAAGGGAGCACTTCGCCCGAAGCGGAAAAGCTGCTGCGCGAATCTTTGAGCGAGTTCCCCGACGCTCGGCTATCGCTGGCGCAGGTGCTGATGAACCGGTGCGCCAACCTGGAGGCCGCGGCCCAGCTGCGAACATACCTCGATTCGAATACGGTTGAGCCGGATACACGGCGAAGAGTGCAAGCTTGGATCGATCTCAGTTCGAAGGGGCAAATTGTGAGCGGCTGCGGCGGCGCGAAACCGGCTGCTTGACGGTTACTGTGCACGAAGAAAGCAGACGTGCAACTGGCACTCGGCAAGACTCTTCAAGCCGCTAATTGCCTTATTTACATTTAGTTACGCTACCTCTGTTGATTTCAGTGGAAAAGCCCTGCCCGACTGGACAGCCTCTCCGCAGACGGCTAGAATGGCTCATCCAAACTGAAAACTAAGAGGCAAGCGCGATGAAACGGCTGATCCAGATTCCGAACGAATGGGCGACCCACCTGCGAGCGCATAAAGAAACCGGCATGGGGTATCACGTCGTTTCGGTGACGCTCAAGAGCGGAAAGCATTTCGATCAAGTGCTGACCAGCGAGGGCTGCGTGATTCAGGTGCGCGGGCATCGCGAGGTGCCGTTCACGCCGGAAGAAGTGGCGAGCGTGGACGTGAATCACAAGCGCTGGAATTTCCGCGAAGCGACGCGCTAGGCGCCGCGGCCCTACCAACTACAATTTGATGGAAGCCGATTGACACGGCACAGGGGGCTGTCGCTGGCGTCCGTGTACGTTAACGGCTTTGGGTCGCGGGTTTTTCCTCACGCGCGGTATTCGGCCATTCACAATCCCCTGACGATTTGTTCATCGACGCGGGAGCAACCTACCTCGGCCGGATGGAGTCCGGCGAAGCGAAGCAATGAAACGAGGAGGAGCTATGTCGAAGCAAGCGGCAGAGCATCATCATAAGGCAGCGGAACACCACGAACACGCGGCGCGCCATCATCGCGAAGCGGCGGCGCACCACGAAGAAGGCAATCACGAAACGGCGGCGCACCACGCGCACACCGCTCAGGGCCACTCGCAGCACGCGACACATCACGCTTCGGAAGCGGCAAAGCACCACGTCGAGCATCACGGGGAAAAGGCGAAGGCGGCCGGCGCTTAGTTTTTTCGGGATGGCCGAATCCTGCGAATGGCGCGAGTTGTTGAGTCTCATGCTTGCGTCAATTCGCGGGTGCACGTCGTGGAGAGAGCCGGAACGCGCACTGCCGACGGAGAAGCACAAGGGCAGCGATCGATCCGGCTTTCTTCTTTTGCTTGCCGCCTCGCGAGTTACCTTGCGGTTCTAACTTCCGCACATTTGCTGGCACGCGTTAACTCCCACGCAACAACGAACAGCGTGTCTCGGCGGCTTCGGTAAAATCAATCAGCCGTCGAGGAGAGAGTTCACCGTGAACATTTTGACCAGGTTGGCCGCCTGCTTGGCGGTCTTGCTGTTTTTGTTTACCTCGAATTCGCGGGCGCAGGATGAAGAACGTAAGGACGCCGAGGGCTGCAAAGACTCCCCGCTGATCACGCGATTTCCGGGAAGCATCATCAATTCTTGCGACAACAAGGAATACGAGCAGGCCGATTTGCCCTGGAAAGACGGCGGGACGAGACACGTCGAAGGCGATTACCACTATTGGGACATCGCGACGCGGCAGGGGACGAGCGAAATCCAAGTCTTTCGCAATTTTCAGACGGCGATCAAAAACGCCGGGTTCACGATCGACTTCGCGAGTTCGCCGGAGCAAATCGTGGCGCACAAGGGCTCGACGTGGATTTTTATTGATAACCGCGGCGACTACTACTACCAGACGATCGTCACCGAAAAAGAGATGAAGCAGGAAGTGACCGCGGATGCGTCGTCGCTGTCGGACGAAATCAACAAGAGCGGTCACGTCGCGGTCTACGGAATTCACTTCGACACAGGGAAGGCGACGATCTTGCCGGATTCTGAAGCCGCGCTGGGCGAAATTGTGAAGTTGCTCCAGCAGAATGCAGATTTGAAGCTGCGCGTCGAAGGCCACACCGACAATCAGGGGAACGCGGCGGCGAATCAGGCGCTGTCGGAAAAGCGGGCGCAGGCGGTAGTGGCTTGGCTGACCGCGCACGGAATCGCTGTGAACAGGCTCACGGCGAAAGGATTCGGCCAGACGAAACCGATCGAAGACAACGGAACTGAAGACGGGCGCGCGAAGAATCGTCGCGTGGAACTGGTCAAGCAGTAGTTCGCGCGAACGGCGTCGAGCTATCCACAACTAGCTTCAATTGAGTTGCGTCACCGGCGGAAAAGACTCCGGCGTAGTAAAGGTGCGCTCGGGCGGCCGAGTGTCCGTGAGCAACGCCTGATGCAAAATCGAAATCGCGCGGCCGGCAGTCGTCGGAATGATCACCGTCGCCTTCAGCATTCCGGTTCGCACCCAGCTCTGTCCGGTCTTGGTCACGCCATCGCAACCCACGTACGGAAGCCGCAGCCAGCGATCGCGATCGGTGGTGTTGTCGAGCCCCGAAAACGCTTTTCGCGCACCCATGGCCATGGCGTCGTTCTGACCCGCAATCGCGGCAATCGAAACTTTTTGCGAGGTGTTGAGGCGCAGCCACGACTCGACGCTGCGTTGCGCGCTTTCTTCGGTCCATTGGCCGCGCAAAGTGGTGACGGGAATGTGAGGGGGCAACGCGGCTTGCAGACCCGTGGTTCGATCCTTCGCCGTATTATTTTCGGACGGACCCTGAATGTGGAGTACTCCGCCGCCGTTGTGTACGAGCGCGCCCAGTTGCTGGCCCTGGATGCGCCCCACCTCCTTTTGATCGGATCCGATCGAAAAAATCGGCAGGCGCGGAGCACCGCGTCGCAATTCGGCGACGTAGTCTGCTTCGCGATTGAGCAGCACCCACGGTATTCCCGCCTGCACGGACGCTCGCGCGACCTGTGGAAGGCAAGGCCCGCCAACCGGTTCGCAAACGATGGCGTCGGGTCGCGCGGCCGCGTCGGCCTGAATGATCTTCAGAAGCTGAGTGCCCTGTGTGATGGAGTCGTTGTCGGCAAAGATGATCTGCACATCGATGCCGAGACTGTTGGCTGCTTCTTGGGCAGCAGCAGCCTGTTCAAGCTGGTAATCGTTTTCCCGAGTCATCAGAGAAACGACCAGACGAATCTTCTTCATTCGGCACAACCCTCGAGTCGGAGATGTGGCCTGTTTCGGAAGAAGATATCGTTTACCGGGCGTTACGCGAGATAAAACGTTTTAAAGCTGTGCTATATCGCGAAACGTATTCCATGCCACGTTACCGAAATGCAAAATAAGCCGAAGTCCACTCATGCCGACAAATCCCAACGCGGAGTCTAGTACTCCTCAGTCCAGGCAAATTGAGCCATTCGTCGGCCCGGAGGAAACATTTCTAGCGGTAGAACGTCTACCCTTCGTGTGGTAGGTTGTCTACCCATGAGCCCAAAACCAAAATCGACCGATCGACTCGAAATCATGCAGGGAACGCTCGACCTCATCATCCTGCGCACGCTGCGCTGGGGGCCGATGCATGGACATGGCATTGCAAGATTCATCGAGCGCACGTCCGGTGAGACATTCCGCATCGACCATGGCTCCCTCTACCCGGCGCTCCAGCGGCTATTGCAGGAGGGCTGGGTCGCCGCCGAATGGGGAACCTCAACCAACAATCGCCGCGCGCGCTTTTATAAATTGACCGCGACGGGAAGAAAACAACTCTCAACCGAACACACCAAGTGGGAACGCTTCAATGAAGCCATCACACGAATTCTGAATCCCGCGCCAACGGAAGACGCCTGAGGTATCGCGAGAGAACGGAGCATCATCGTGAGCATCAACAAAAATATCTCGAAGCTCGGAGCCACCTTTCACTCGGACAAGATCGCGCGCGACATTGATGATGAAATCCAAACGCACATCGACATGGAGACCGACGAAAACGTGGAGGCCGGAATGAAACTTGACGAAGCCCGGCAGGCAGCGCATCGCACGTTCGGAAACGTCGCGCTCGCACAAGAAGACAGCCGCGGCGCCTGGATTTACCGCTGGGCACACGATTTTGCCGCCGACCTGAAATTCGGCGTGCGCATGCTGCTGAAGAACAAAGGATTCAGCGCGGTCGCGGTAATTTCACTGGCGCTCGGATTCGGCCTCAACACAACGATTTTCACCGTCGTGAATGCCATTCTTCTGCATCCGATTCCCGTGCACGACATCTCGAGCCTCGTCCAGCTCGACACCGTGGATAGCAAAACGCACGTGACCGCCGCGAATTTTCAAAAAATGGGTTTGTCCTATCCGAACTACGAAGACTATCGCCGCCAAAACGAAGTGTTCACCGACGTCGTCGCGTGGATGAACACGCCGGTGACCTGGAGTGGTGGCGCCGAACCGAAACAGCTTCAGTCATACCTCACATCCGCAAATTATTTCGACGTGCTCGGCCTGACACCCGCCGCCGGACGATTTTTCCTTCCCGCGGAAGACACGCATCCCAACAGTGACACCGTCGTCGTCATCAGCTACGCACTCTGGGCCAACAAATTTGGCATGGACCCCAACGCCATCGGCAAACCGATGATTCTCGACGCCATTCCGTTCACGATCATCGGTGTCGCGCCCCGCGGATTCAAAGGCACCGTGTCGCTGGCCGCCGCCGAGCAAACATGGATTCCCATCAGCATGTATTCGCAGATGTTTGGCGGATTCGCGGTCGATGCGGTGCATGATCGACGCTTCCTGGCGGCCGTCTCATTTGGCAGGCTGAAGTCCGGCGTGTCGATGCCGCAGGCGGAGGCGTCACTCAAAACAATCGCGTCGCGGCTCGAAACCGAATACCCGAAAGAAAATTCCGGACGCGGCATCGCACTCTCTTCGCTGGCCGAGGCCGCCGTCGGCATCAACCAGCACGATCAATTCACGCTCGCCGGCGCGATGATGATGGGCGCAGTCGGCCTCGTGCTGCTCATCGCTTGCGCCAATCTCGCCAACCTCCTGCTCGCCCAAGCTGCCACGCGCGACAAAGAGATGACCGTACGCGCCGCGCTCGGCGCCAGCCGCGGGCGCATTCTTCGCCAGCTGCTCACCGAAAGCACGCTGCTTTCGCTTGCAGGCGCCGCCGTCGGACTGCTCATCGCCTACTGGGGACGCAACATTCTCTGGTCGTATCGCCCCGCATTCATCGAAGCGAATGACGTCGATCTCGCGCTCGATTCGCACGTTCTGCTCTTCACGCTCGGCATCGCGCTCGTCACCGGCGCGCTTTTTGGCGCCGCGCCCGCGTGGAAAGCCTCATCACCCCATCTTGCTGACACACTGAAAGCCGGCGGCCGCGGCAACTCCGTCGGCTGGCGCAGCAATCCGATTCGCAGCTTGCTGATCGTGGTCGAAACCGCGCTCGCTCTCGTCGCGCTCGTCGGCGCCGGACTCTTCGTTCGCAGCCAGATCAACGCGCAAAAAATCAATCCCGGCTTCGAAGCCGAAAAACTCTTCGTGATGGCGTTCAACGTCGGCGCGTTGCACTATCAAGAAGGGCCCGCGCAGCAGTTTTATCGCGCCGCCGCCGAACGCGCCGCATCCATCCCTGGAGTGGCCGGCGCAACAATCGCCTCCAACTTCCCTGTCGGAGGCGGCTTCTCTCGCACGGTTTTCCCCGAAGGACAGGACGAAGCCTCCGGCTTCCGAGGTACATTGACGACGACGAATAGCGTCACGCCAACATTCTTCGACACGTTGCGCATTCCCGTGCAATCCGGCCGCGTCTTCAGCGACAACGATCGCAAGGAAACGCGCGACGTCGCCGTCATCAACGAAGCGATGGCTCAGCACTTCTGGCCCAACGAGTCTGCGCTCGGCAAACGCTTCCGCTTCTTTGGCGACACGATGATGCGCGAAGTCGTCGGCGTGGTCAGCAATGTCGTCGTGAATCAAGTCGGTGAAGATCCGCAGCCGGTGGCATACCTGCCAATGACTCAGGAATATTCGCCGTTCGTCACGCTACAAGTTCGCACCACGGGCGATCCGGATGCGTCCATTTCCGCCGTGCGCAGCGTCGTGCAGCAGCTCGATACCAATCTCGCGATCACCAACGTGCAGACGATTCGCGAAATCATGAGCGATGCGCTCTGGGCTCCGCGAATGGGCGCGGCGTTGCTCACGCTTTTCGGCGCACTCGCGCTGATTCTCGCCGCGGTCGGAGTCTACGGCGTGCTGTCGTATTCAGTGAACCAGCAGCGCCATGAAATCGGAATTCGCCGTGCGCTTGGTGCTCAGGAAGGCGATGTGATGCGCCTCGTAGCGGGCCAAGGCATGCGGCTCGCGGTTGTTGGATTGGTCGTCGGACTCGCGCTCGCCGCGATTTTCGCGCGGCTACTCGTCAGCTTGCTCTTTGGAGTCAGCGCCATCGATCCGTGGACCTTCATCGGCGTGACGATCGTGCTTCTCGCGGTCGCGCTGCTCGCCTGCTACATCCCGGCACGCCGCGCGCTCACCGTCGATCCGCTCATCGCCTTGCGCTACGACTAGCGCCAAACCCGCAACGTTTTGTAGGGCGTCCCTTCAGGGCGCCCAAGCACGGCGCCAGGACGACCCTCTTTGTTCCGTCCCTTTCGACTTTCAACTGTCGACTGTTAACTTTCCTCACTCCGCGATGTGCAGCTTCCCATCCTGCGCTTGCGTCTCCCACTCGACGCGCAGCACCCAGTCGTAATGCATATTCTCCGCCTTGAGATACGCCTCCAGCGCCTCGCGCGAAGCCGCGCTAAACTCCACCACCATCTTCCCTTCCAACATGTTCACCAGAATCCGCCCAGCGCGCGGCGCCTCACTACTCTGTAGCTTCTTCGCCAAGCTCTCCGCACCTTGCCGCGTCAGACACGACAACGTGTGCTGCGTCAAATAACGAGCCATCTCCGCTCCCAGAAAGCAAAAGGTCTTCGGCAGGTATTATTTCACGGCGCCTTTCCGCTTCACTACCGACTGATCCAGCATGCTCAAGACCCAGTCCCAACCCTCCTTATGCTTGCGCCCCTCTTCATCGTCGGGCACGCCCATGTGTCGCAACGTGACTAGCGTCTCGGCACCCCGCTTTTCCAGCGTCAGCGCCACAACCGATTCGAGCCCCTTGGTCGATTCCGACATCCAGGTATGCTCGACAATTTTTGGCCGTTCGAGTTTCGTGAACCGCCCATAGTGCGGCCACATTTTGCTTTCGTGACCCACCGCCAAATAAAACAATCCATCGACGGCGACGTTCACGATGACCTTTGTCGCGCCGAACCAAGGTCCGCCCGGGCTCTTCGGATCGATCCAGACGTCGTACACCTCTTCAGGTGTCGCGGGAATCGTGCGAGTGACGATGATTTCGGTCGTTTGCATTTCACTCTCCTTTTGATTTTTCAGCGGCGCGACGATCGACGAAGAATTCTTCCAACCGATCGAGTCGCGACGTCCAGAATTGCCGATACTGCAGGACCCACTCCGCCAAGTCCCGCAGAGGTTCGGGCTGCAAGCGCAGCGTGTTCTCGCGTCCGCGACGCTTGCGGCGCACGAGACCCGCGCGTTCCAGAATGCGAACGTGTTTGCAGAATCCGGTGAGCGTCATCGGGAAGTCCGCCGCGACATCCGAAATGCGCGCCGGTCCACGCGCCAACCGATCCACAATGGCGCGTCGCGTCGGATCCGCTATCGCGGCGAGTGCCCGATCGGTGCTTCGCGCTCGCACAGAATAGTGAACCATTTGGTTCACTATAATTCAACACGTCACACGAAGTCAATTGCGTCGAGCGAACGCCTTATTTAGGGAACGAGATGACCTGATACGCCTTCGTCACATTCGGTATCACATCTTGCGGAAATGTCGGAGGGAACTTTGACGAATACTTCGCAATCAGAATTTTGGACACCTGCGCCTGCGCCTGTTCGAGCGTGGCTCCGTCACCATAGGCCTTGCCCGTCTCCGCCATCAAGTCCGTGAAATATTGCTTCCACATTTCAAATTTATCTTTGCCGTGCATCACGTCGCCATGCCCGCCCAGCACCTGATCGAAATTGAGCTTCTCCGCTTTATCCAGCGTCGTAATCCAATCGTACGGATAGCTGTCCCCCATAAACGGAGTCCATCCATGCATGGCATCGCCCGTGATGAGAATTTTCTCTTTCGGCAGATAGACCCACACGTCGCCATTGGTGTGTGCGTTGCCCAGCCAGAACATCTCCACCGTGCGTGACTTCCGGTGCAGGATCAGACTGTGATCGAACGTTAGCGTCGGCAGCGTCACCTGCATCGTCTTCAGTTCCGCAAAATAATCCTGCGCCTGGGCCAAATCACTGCTCAGTTTCGCTGTCTGCGCGGGATCGGTGGCCGCCGCCACATCGGCTTTCAGCTTTTCGATATCGGCCGGCATCGTAACAATCTCGTGCTTCACGCGCGGAATCCCGCGCTGCTCGATGTTCAACCGCGTCGCTTCCGACGAAATAATCTCGACACCCGCCGGCCACGAGCTCGGATACGCCTGATTCCCCTGGTAGTGATCCCAATGAAAGTGCGTATTCACCACGTATTTCACCGGCTTGTCGGTGAGCTTCTTCACTTGCTCGATCAGCGCTCGCGCCGCCGATGGCTTCGAATGCGTATCGACGACCAGCACGCTGTCGTCGAACAAAATAATCGCTGCGTTGCAATTCACCTTGTATGCCGGCTTCGAAATCGCCGCCCACACGCCGTCCGCCATCGGCTTGATGTCGAACAGATCGTCGGCCGCGCTGGTGGAGACTGCAGCGACACAGAAAAGCAACGCGACAATAAACATGCGCTTCATAGCGGCACCTTGACGGAGCGAGAGTTGGATTGCGGGCGCAGGATAGTACAGCTATTACCGCACGTAAAGCGCGGCACTCCCCTGGGCCTGTGGTGTCCAACAAGTAGTTGGTTTTCCCGCACGGTTTAAGCTCGCCGTCCCGCGAAGGACAACGCGGCCGTGGTAACTTGCATCTCGATTGACCAGGTCGTACTTGTCCCGCAAGTGCTCGTTTAGAGGTGAAACGATGACGCGACTTCTAGTAGTTCTCTCCGTGTGTCTGCTCGCTGTCGGCTTCGGCCTTTCGCAAACGCCGACGAAACACTCCTCAGCCGCTCCGTCTAGTTCATCGACCAACACTGCAAACGAAGCACGCGCGGAGGCTCAGGAGTCGTCCTCGACCGGCAAGCTGCCCGTGCGCCGCGTCGTGCTCTACAAGAATGGCGTCGGCTATTTCGAGCACCTGGGACGTGTCCGCGGGAGCCAGGACGTCCACATCGACTTCACGTCGGCGCAACTCAACGACGTGTTGAAATCGCTCACCGTGCTCGATTTGAACGGCGGCCGCATCACCGGCGTCGATTACAATTCCGAAGCGCCCCTGGCGCGCCGTTTAGGAACGCTGCGACTCGCGCTAAGCGAACGCCCAACAGTTTCGGAATTCCTCGGCGCTCTGCGCGGTGCGCGCATCGAAGTGCGCGCCGCAACGGGCCCCGCCGTCGCCGGAAAATTACTGAGCGTTGAACGCAAGACGCGCAACTCCGCGAACTGGACCTCGGAAACCGAAGAGATCTCGCTGATCACCGACACTGGCGAAGTCCGCACGGTCGATCTGAATCCTTCGACGAGTGTGCGCATCGTGGATCGTGATTTGCAGCTCGAAGTCGGCAAATATCTCGGCTTGGTCGCTTCCGCGCGTGAACAGGACGTCCGCCGCATGACCGTCTCCACCGCGGGCACTGGCGAGCGAAATCTCTACGTGAGCTACATCAGCGAAGTGCCGATCTGGAAGACGACCTATCGCATCGTGCTGCCGTCGAAGCCCGACAAAAAGCCACTGCTGCAAGGCTGGGCGATCATCGACAACACCGTTGGCGAAGATTGGAACGACGTCGATCTGTCTCTCGTCGCCGGCGCGCCGCACTCGTTCATCCAGCAACTCTCCGAACCCTACTACGGACGACGCCCCATCGTTCCGCTCCCAGAAAGTGTCGAACTCTCTCCGCAGACACACGGCGCGGCACTGACGGGCGGAAAGGGGCGTCTCTCCGGATCCGTCACCGATCCAAGTGGCGAGGATGTGGCTGGAGCGACCGTTCGCTTGCTCAACGACAACAAGATACCAATCGCGCAGACCGTAACCGACAGCGAAGGCGACTACTCTTTTACAGGCCTCGCGACCGACGAGAAATATCACGTGGAATTCAGTATGCCGGGATTTCAGACCACAGTGATGGCTGCCAATATTGGACCCGGCGGAAATTCTTTGGACGCGACATTACGAGTGGGATCAGTTAGCGAATCCGTCGAAGTCACGGCGAGCACGCCGACCGTGAGTACCGAGAATGCTGAGATCTCGGCGTCTGGTTCGAACGCCGGGAAAATGGGTGTGGCGCGTCGCTCGCATCTCGGATCAATCGGTGGTAACGCCAATCCCGAGCAATACAGCCGCGCGTTTCAACCTCTCAACATCGCTCCAGGCATTATCAACAATTCCATCTCCGCAATGACGGCCGCGGCAAACGGCCAGGGCCTCGGCGATCTCTTCGAATACAAGCTCAAAGACCGCGTCACCTTGAAGAAAAATCAGTCCGCGCTCGTTCCCATCGCGCAAACCGAAATCGAAGCCGAAAAAGTTTCCATTTGGAGCGGGACGAACGGATCGGGCCGCCCTTTGCGGGGGTTGTGGCTCAAAAACACGAGTTCGCTGACTCTCGACGGCGGCAGTTTCAGCGTCCTCGAGAACGAAGTCTTCGCTGGTGAAGGCTTGACCGAACCTATCAAGCCCGGTGAACGCCGCATCGTCTCGTATGCCACAGACCTCGGCTTGCTGGTCGAAGTCGCCGGCAACAGCGAGCCGCAGCGCTATCAGCGCGTGAAAATCTCCAAAGGCGTCATGACGCAAACCAGCGAACTGCGCGAGCGCAACGTCTACACCGTCAAAAATCAGGACGATACCGCGCGAACGCTCATCGTCGAACATCCCGCGCGCGCCGACTGGAAACTTCTCTCTGGTACGCGCGAACCCGAAGAACGCGCACCGGGCACTTACCGCTTCCGCGTCGAAGTGCCCGCCAAGGCGACCGCTTCGCTACCCGTGGAAGAGAGTCGCACCCTCGACACGATCTACCAGCTTTCGAATTTGGACGAAAACCAGGTCACCTTGTTCCTGCGGCAGCGCACGATCACTCCCGACGTCGCGCAAGCGCTCCAAAAAATTACCGCGCAAAAGGCCGTGGTTGCGAAGCTCGAAGACGAGATGGAAGCTCGCCAAAACGACATCGACCGCATCGTCGATGACCAAGGCCGCCTCCGCGAAAACATGAAAGCGCTGCGCGGAAGTGCCGAAGAAAAATCACTGCTCCAGCGCTATACCAAACAACTCGACGAACAGGAAACGCAAATCGAAGGCCTGCGTAAGAAGATCGAAGATACGGAAGCGCGGCGCGACAAAGCCAACGAGGAATTGCAGGAAATGATCAACAGCCTGCAGATCGAGGCGACCCTGTAACACTGTTTGCGCTTGAATAGGATCGCGCCTCGATTGAGGTTAGCGACAATTTACGGGTACTTACTTCACTGCGCGTTCCGCCGGCGGCTCATCGCTGCGCCGTGAAGTGTAGATGACCCAGATCCCGCCCAACAAAAAAATCCCGCCAAAAATCCCTGGCGCGTAACTCAGGTTACTCTCGACACTCGGCCTCGTATCGCGCACGTCTGTTCCTTCGTCCTTGCGCGCCCCCG
>DATAMU010000378.1:0-2443 GCA_036266605.1 Candidatus Acidiferrum sp.
CTTCGGCCTCCCCGAATCGAAAGACGCCACCGGCTCGAGTTCCACCCACGCGCAAGGCATCGTCCAACGCGCCGTCGAAGCGATCCGCAAAGCAAATTTAAATCTCGTCGTCATCACCGACGTCTGCCTTTGCGAATACACCGACCACGGCCATTGCGGCGTCATCGAAAACGGTGAGGTCGCCAATGACGCCACGCTCGAAATCCTCGCCAATCAATCTCTGAGTCACGCGCGCGCGGGCGCCGACATCGTCGCCCCCAGTGACATGATGGACGGCCGCGTCGCCGCCATCCGACAGAAACTCGACGCCAACAAATTCGAAAATCTCCCGATCCTCGCCTACGCCGCCAAATACAGCTCCGCCTTCTACGGCCCGTTCCGCGAAGCCGCGCAGTCCACGCCGCAGTTCGGCGATCGCCGCAGCTATCAACTGGATCCCGCGAACGCCCGCGAAGCCCTAAAAGAAGTCGCGCTCGACATCGACGAAGGCGCCGACATGGTGATGGTCAAGCCCGCGCTCCCATATCTCGACGTCATCCGCCGCGTCCGCGAAAAATTCGACGTCCCCGTCGGCGCCTACAACGTCAGCGGCGAATACGCCATGGTCAAAGCCGCCGTCGCCAACGGCTGGCTCGACGAAAAACGCACCGTCCTCGAACTCATCACCAGCATCCAGCGCGCCGGCGCCGACATCATCCTCACCTACCACGCCAAAGACGTCGCTCGCTGGCTCCGCAACTCCGGCTCAAATTCGTAGGGGCGCAGCCTGCTGCGCCCCAAGTCCGCAATATCGCCCCGACTCGAGTCCTTCTCTTTATAAGGGCGGGCTTGCCCCGCCCGACCCAAACACGATTACAATGTCCCGAACAGTGCCGAATCCCGATCTGTGGGTCGGAGCTTTAGCTCCGACATAAATGAATCTCGTATCGAGGGGCTTCAGCCCCTGAAGCAATCCGAGGAACGCGTATGAACGCCCCCCAACCCAAAACCAAACTCTCCCGCCCCCGCTCGCGCGAAATCTTCACCCGCGCTGAAAAGCTCCTCGTCGGCGGCGTCAACTCCCCCGTCCGCGCCTTCCGCTCCGTCCAGACCGACCCCCTCATCATCGACCGCGGCGAAGCCCAATATCTCTACGACGCCGACGGCAATCGCTACCTTGATTTCGTCTGCTCTTGGGGCGCGCTGCTTCTCGGTCACGCCAACCCTCAAGTCACGCAAGCCATCGCCACGCAAGCCGCCCGCGGCACCAGCTTCGGCGTCACCACCGATCTCGAGGTCGAGCTCGCCACCCTGATCAATCGCGCCATCCCCGCGCTCGAAAAAATTCGCTTCGTCTCCAGCGGCACCGAAGCCACCATGTCCGCCGTCCGCCTCGCCCGCGGCGTTACCAAGCGCGACTACATCCTCAAATTTCGCGGCTGCTATCACGGCCACGCCGACAGCTTCCTCTCCGACGCCGGCTCCGGCCTCGCCACTCTGAGCATCGCCGAGTGCCCCGGCGTCCCCGAATCGCTCGCGCAGCTCACCCTCAACGCTCCCTACAACTCCATCGACGCCACCGCGCGCATCTTCAACGAACACAAAAACAAAATCGCCGCCGTCATCGTCGAGCCCATCGCCGCCAACATGGGCGTCGTCCTCCCCGAACAAGGCTTCCTCGCCGATCTCCGCGAACTCACCCGCATGCACCACTCGCTGCTCATCGTCGATGAAGTCATCACCGGTTTCCGCCTCCACAACGGCGCGGTCTCGCAATATTTCAATATCGACCCCGACCTCACCACGCTCGGCAAAATCATTGGCGGCGGCTTGCCCGTAGCCGCATACGGCGGCCGCGCCGAACTAATGAATCACATCGCCCCTCTCGGCCCCGTCTACCAAGCCGGCACGCTGGCAGGGAATCCCCTCGCCATGGCCGCAGGCATCGCCACCCTAAAACAGCTAACCACCGAAGGCCTCTACCACCGCATCGCCGAACAAGGCGATCGCCTCGCCGCCGGCCTTCGCAACGCGCTCGCGGACGCCAAGATCCCCGGCCAGGTCAACAGCTCCGGCTCACTCTCCACTCTTTTTTTCGCCGACAATCCTGTCCGCGACTACGCCAGCGCGAAGCGCAGCAACACCCAGCGCTACGCCCACTTCTTCCGCGAAATGCTCGACCGCGGCGTCTTCATCGCCCCATCCCAATTCGAAGCCACCTTCGTCTCCGCCGTCCACACCCCACAAGACATCGACTACGCCATCACCGCCGCCACCGAATCCCTAAAAGCCGTTGCCAATGACGCCTAGTCGATGACACGTCGGTAGTTGGGTGCCGCACCCTTGCGCTTTTCAAGGGTGCGGGTTTAGATCCAACACGACCCAAATTTTTTGCGCGCCGCACCTTGGCCCCACGATCGCTTCCCAGATCGCGGGATTTTAGATGCAGCACGACCAACCCGTA
>DATAMU010000379.1:0-5902 GCA_036266605.1 Candidatus Acidiferrum sp.
GACCCACTCGGTGAACGCGGCAACAGTGACGGGACTCAGCACGGGACTCGTCAATTCGGCGAGCATCATGGTTCCCTGCCCGTGGTTTCCGGAGATTGCCGATTACGCGAAGGCTCACCAGGACCTCGATTTCGGATTGCATCTGACGCTGACGGCGGAGCGTGTTTATTACCGGTGGGGTCCGGCGGCGCCGCGAAACAACGTGCCGAGCCTGGTCGATGAGAACGGCTATTTCTGGCACGACTGGACGCCGGGCACGCGGATCGATCCGAAGGATGTCGAGGTCGAACTGCGCGCACAGATCGATCGCGCGCTGGCGATGGGCGTGAAGCCGACGCATCTGGATTCGCATCAATACCGGCTGATCATGACGAACAAGGATCTGTTCGATGTCTTTGTGAAGCTGGCGCACGAATATAAACTGCCGTTTTTTGTGACGCGCGATTGGTTCGCGCAGTATCCGTATTTGGAGCCGAGCCTTGGGCCGAACGACACCGTGATCGATCACACGGTGACGATCGAGCCTTCGGTGCCGGCGGAAAAGTGGGCTGATTTTTACACGACGGCACTGAAGAATTTGCAGCCGGGCGTGACGGAATTTGTGATTCATCTCGCGTATGACAATGATGAGATGAAGGCGGCGACGCGGGAGCGGGCGACGTGGGGAGCGGCCTGGCGGCAGCGGGATTTTGATTATTTTACGGGCGCTGAATTTCGCGGGCTGCTGGAGCAGCAGCACATCAAGCTGGTGACGTGGCGGCAGATTGGACAGATTCAGCAGCAGTGATACGTGCTTTTGTGCACCGTCTGAGTGGTGCCGTGGGTTGAAGCGTGAGGTGCTCCACGTTACGAACCGCACCCTCAGAAACCCAGGGTGCGGCACCCAGGTTCACTCCATACAACGCATCATCGTGGTATCTACGCGAAACGCTGGATAGGCCCTTGCATCGGTACGAAGTTATTTTGGGCGATGGGGGAAACGATGAGCCGACCTATTTTTTCTGACGAGACTCCGAACAATATGACGCGCGAGCAGATGGTCGCGAAGGTCGCGGAGCTGATCAAAGACATCAATGTGGCGATGATGACGACCGAGGCGGAGGACGGACTGATGCACAGCCGGCCGATGGCGACGCAGAAGACGGAGTTCGATGGCACGCTGTGGTTTTTCACGGGGCTGAGCACGGGGAAAATCAGCGAGATCGACTGGAATCCGGAAGTGAATTTGAGTTATTCGGACGGCAGCGCCAACAAATATGTGTCGGTGAGCGGGACGGCCGAGATTGTCGATGACCGTGCGAAGAAGGAAGAGCTTTGGAGCGACATTTATAAGGCGTGGTTTCCGCAAGGGCTGGATGATCCGGATTTGTGTTTGATGAAGGTTGAGGTTACGTTTGCGGAATATTGGGATGTGCCGTCGGGGAAAATGGTGCAGGCGTTTGGATTTCTGAAGGCGCTGGCGACGGGTGAGCGGTTGAAGATGGAGGGCGAGTCGCACGGAGTCGTGGAGATTCCGAGCGGCAAGGCGCGGGCGGCGGTGATTGCGGGAGCAAATGCGGCGCGAGAGTTGGAAGAGTAGGATCGTCAGGGGCTGAAGCCTCTTTTCGGTCGTGTCTTTTGTCGCGGCTGAAGCCGCGACCCACAGGGCGACGCCGGAACACCCGACCCACAAACAGCAAGAAAGCAAAAGTTACGATCTCTCCAGAAAGAAAGAGCTGCGCAGTTGCGTTGCGCTGCTTAGGTTTCGATTGCTGCGACTTCGTACTCGGTGACGCTTGGGATTGTGAATTCGATGCCGTTGCCAGTGGACTTGAAGGGAATTTCTTTTTCGGCGCGGAGTAGCTGGACACGTTTCACTTTGCGTCCAGCTGGAATGCCGAAGCGGACGCGTTGGGCGCCGATTGGGTGGAAATCACGATACCAGCCGCGGTGTGTGTTCGGATTCGTGTAGTTCAAGACGTGCAGTGCGTAGCCGGGTTCGGTTTCCCACGCGAACGTTTCGATTAATCCCTGACCTTCCACGCGGACGGGCTGCGCGTCGCGCAGCATCCACCTGATTGTGTTGTTGATGAGGCGGCTGAGGTCGGGCTGGCCTGACGTCCAAAATGTGCGCTCGATATCGCCGGAGAAGTAGGCGAGGCGGCTCTTGCCTTGTTCGCTGAGGACGATCGCGGGCTCGTTGGTATGTGATTTTTCTGGCGGCGGATAGGCGAGTTCAGGTGGATAGGCAACAAATCCGGGGACGACGGTTAGGAGTGGGTTTGTTGTCGGTGCGATTGGGAGGCGATGCTCGGCGCCCATGAACCAATTTGTGTCGGTGAAGCCGTCTAGGATTTCGTGTTTGCGCTCGATGCGGGAGTAGTAGCCATTGCCGGTGGTGCCGATGACGTCGCCGGATTTCTGGATGCCGAAGACGTCGGCTAGGCCGAAATTTTCGCGGCGCTGGTTGCGATCGTCGTACATGCTGGTTTCGAACGTGGCGAAGAGCGAGCCGCCGCTTTTCACGTAGGCGCGGAGTTGATCGCATTGCGCGTCGGTGAGCAGCGCAACGTTGGGCAGGATGAGCGCGGAATACTTGGAGAGGCGCTCGGCGTCCATGCGGTCTTCGTGGACGAAGTCGAAGAGGAACCGGCCTTCGAGCAGCGAGTAGTACATGCCGTTGAGAGCTTGCTGCGTGGGCTCGTCAAGCGCGGAGTTCAGCCCGGCGGATTTGGGATATTTGTAGAACATGTGGGTGCGTTGGCCCATCACGACGCCGAGTTTGGCGATGGCGCGCTTGTTGGCGAAGTGTTTGTCGTGCTTGACGGACCAATCGAAATAATTTTTTACGAGCGTTTGCCAGCGGCGATCTTCGCCGAGGCCGGTTTCGGCGCCGATGACGTGGAAATAGGGGACGAGGCCCGCAGCCGCAGTCTGGCTTGTCCAGATCATCGATTCTTGCGGCGATTTTGCGGTGTTGCGCCAGCGCACCGGGCCCGTGGACCACGTGCCGGTGATGTTGGTCGCCATCTTCCCTTCCTGAATGGCGGTGGCGACGCGGCCTTGCAGCGTGCAGAGCCAGACGGGCTCGTCCTGTCCGCCGCGGCCCTGATTGTCGCCTTGGAACCAGTCGCATAGTTTGCCGAGACGATCGAGGTTCATCGCGGAGCGCGCGCCGCCTCCGGAATTGGCGAAGAAAAAACTGTCGGACTTTTTTTCTTTGGCAAGCGAATCGTAAGTCTTCCAGAGAAATTCCATGCGGTCGTTGAATATGTCCCAGTACGCGGGCGTCCCGGACGGCGGAAAATTCTTGCAAATCGAGCAGTGGCAATCGGGGAGTTCGCCGAGCGGCGGCCAGCCGTTGCAGTAGAAGGCGTCAACGTCGTAGGTCGTGTTCACTTCGCGGATGATCGCGGGAATGTATTCGGTCATGTAGCGGGTGAACATGCAGGTGCGGATAAGGCGGGGCTCTTCGTGACTGCGGTTGGGGCTGCCGTCGGCGCGGCGTTCGAACCAGTCGGGATGCGCTTCGAGGCAGTCGTCCCAGTTGAGGTCGGGGCTCATGCGGGCAACGACGCGCATGCCGCGCTTTTTTGCGGCGGCGCAGCATTCGCCGAAGAAGTCGCGGTCACCGAGGAATTTGCCTTTGCGGTGGAACGGGACTTTGGTCTGGTAGTAGGCGAGGATGCCGGTGACGCTGATGAAGACGACGTCGGCTTTGACGCTGGCCCAGAAATCGGCCCAGGCTTCGACGTTCATGACGGCGGGGTCGTGCTCGGTCATGTTGAGTTGGCCGACGCGGCGGATGCGGCGCTGCCACGGGAGATTCGAGTCTGCGTTTGCGGGCGAGGATTGAGCGACTGCGTCTGTTGCACCTTCGGCAGATGGAACCAGATTTCCAGCCGCGACGGCGCCGCCAATTCCGAGGCGCGATGCTACCGGCAAAATGCTCACTCCCGCTTTCAACAGATCGCGACGATTCATCCCGTTTCTCCTGGACTGAGCCGATTCCCGGCGACATCGTACACCAGCCAACGGTCGGTCTCGACACGCGGCCAATTTCCGCCAAAACCGGCAGAAAACACCTATTTCTTCGCCAAATTATCGCTGTTGTGCGGCCGAAAACACGCGGTCATACTCTAACTACTATGAGAGTCGCCGACGCACCGATGAAGAAGATCGACGATTGGGACGACTTTGTTGCCACCCGATATCGTCAAGGCAAGTCCAAGGAAGAGTTCCGCAATTACAAAGCGGACGCGAATCCGACGGTCACTGAGTTTTACCGCCAGAATCATGCTTACCAGACGTATGACTTCGTGATGGAGAAGAAGGCGGAGTTCGGCGGGCTGAAGCGCGGCAAGAAGAGTATTTGGGAGATGGCGGATTATCTAAACACGCTAGTGGATGACAGCGATCCGGACACTGACCTGACGCAGATCGAGCATCTGCTGCAAACTTCGGAAGCGATTCGCAAGGATGGGCACCCGCGCTGGTTTGTGCTGACGGGATTCTTGCACGATCTCGGCAAAGTGCTGTGTTTGTATGGCGAGCCGCAATGGGCGGTGGTGGGCGACACGTTTCCGGTGGGTTGCGCTTATTCGAACGAGATCGTCTTCCCTGAATTTTTCGCGGCGAATCCCGACAGTTTGAATCCGGCGTATCAAACGAAGTACGGCGTGTATGGACCGAACTGCGGGCTATCGAACGTGCATCTGTCGTGGGGACACGACGAATATATTTTCGAGGTCACGCGCAAGTACATCCCGGAAGAGGGACAGTACATGCTGCGGTATCACTCGTTCTATCCGGCGCACAAGCACGGCGCGTACCGGCATCTGATGAACGAGCACGACGAAAAAATGTTTGAGTGGGTGCGGAAATTCAATCAGTACGATTTGTATTCGAAGGGGCGCGAGCGTCCCAACCACAAGGAGATCCTGCCGTACTATCAGGATCTGGTCGCGGAATATTTCCCTGAAAAAATCGATTGGTAGGGCGTCGCTTTATCGTTCGTCAGTTTGAGAACGCCGAGGCGCCAGCGAGCTGTAAGCGGAAGAGCGAATTTTTGCGTCCCGGATCGGTGGATTCCGCATCGGGAGCGGCGCTCGGAGTAGTCTTCGTGCTCGGCCCGGGGAAAAATGTACCGCCGGCAAATACATCTTCCATCGCGCGAATCAAATCCTGAGCGGCATTTGTCTTGAGGATGTAGCCGGAAGCTCCCAGTTCGCGCACTGCCGCGATCAATTCCTTCGAGTTGTGCATCGACAAAACTAAAACCTTCGGCGTGATGCCGGCCGCTTTCAGATCACGGATAACTTCGAGCCCGTCTTTCTCGGGCATGCTGATGTCGAGAATCGTCAGATCGGGATTCTGCGACTTAATTTTTTGGACGGCTTCATTGCCGTTGGAAGCCTCATCCACGACGGACCAGTCGGGCCGGCTCCTAAGAATGAGTCTGACTCCCTGTCGGACGACGTCATGGTCGTCTACGACAACGATCCGCTTGGACATTTGGCCTCCTGGGGGGCACATGGTAGCACCGCTCGCAAGAGCGTTCCTGATTTTGTTGAGTGGACGCGAAGTTCCCCGCCCTGCTCACGCACGCGTTCGCGCATGCTGGCCATGCCGACCCCGCTCTTGAACGGCTCGCCGTTCTGGGAGTCAAGCCCTTTGCCGCGATCCTCGACGGCGATGTCGATGATGCCGTCGTTGAGGGCGACGCGGATAATTGCGATCTTGCTCCCGGAATGGCGGTGGATGTTCGTCAGGCTTTCTTGAAGCACGCGGAACACGGTCAGCTCAACGAGCTGCGGCAGGCGCGGCAGGTGGCCGGGCAAACGCAAATCAACCTCGATACCGCTGCGCTCATTGAAGCCCTCAACGTACCAAGGGATTGCAGACGCCAAGCCCATTTCCTCGA
>DATAMU010000380.1:0-7544 GCA_036266605.1 Candidatus Acidiferrum sp.
GGCAGCCAGTACGGCATGCAGACCTTCGATCAATCGCTCTTCGATCTCTACACCAAGCAACTCATCACCTTGGAAGAAGCCCTCTCGCGCTCTTCCAACCCCGACGAATTCAAGCTCCGGATCCAGGGCATCCGCTCCGCCGCCGACGCCGCTCGCGAAGAGATGGAGCGCCAAATGGCCGACTTCGAGCGCTTCGCCCGCAAGTAATCGCTTGTGTTCGGTTTCTCCTACCAAGGCCCACGCTCGATGCTCTATCGCGCCGTGTGGGTGACGGGCTTTAGTTCCACCGCAATGCTCATTGCCCTCCGCGTCCTGGACGTTATCTCGCCCAACGACTTTGCCCTCGGTCTGCTTCTCAACAGCGTGGAGTATTTCGCCTTCGGCCTCGGCTTTCTCGCGTTACTTCTCTTCCTATTGCTCGCGATCTGCCCCGACGTCGCCAACCCAATCAAACTTCGCGCGCTCGCCGCTGCACTGCTTCCGTATTTGGTTCTCGCGATTCTCTGGCTGCTCGCCACGAGCACACATTCGCGAAGATAGGCTGCCGGCGGAATCGCGATGACATATCATCGATATCGACCGATGCGATTCCGTGCCCCGATCGTCACCGCGCTTGCGTTGGCCTCACTCAGTTGCGTTTCGTGGCTGCTCGCCCAGCAGCCCACGCCCATTGCCCCTCATCCATTCCCAATGATTCCTGGCACGTCCTGGGTGTATCGCGGACAAGTCCGCTGGCAAGATCAAAACAACACAACCCACGAAGAAGAAGTCACTTGGCGCACCGAAGTGCGCAAATTCACCGAGCATCCCGCCGCCAATGCCCGCGTCGCATCAATCTACGGCTATCCCGCCGATCTCGACTGGACCGACGGCAAGCCCGACACCGAATATCGCTCGCTGGTCGAATCCGCAGGCCGATTTTATCTACTATCCGCAGACACCCTGCCCGCCACGCTGAATCGCCTCGACGACCCCAACGACAACTTAGCCGGCTTGCTCTCCCCCGATGACTTGGTCCTCGAGTGGCCGCTGGGCCAAGGCTGGCGCTTCTGCGACCCGAAAGGCATCGTCAGAACCGATCAACTCTATTGCTGGTTTGTGGAAAGTATCGAGCCAACCACACAATACAAAATCCCTGGCACGAAACCCATTCCGCGCGACGAATACCAGCTCAGCTACAAAACAAACCCCGATCAAGTGAACGTGTCTTTCGTCCCTGACATCGGCATCACCCACTACGAATATCACCATCACGGCGCCATCGCCGACACGACCCTTTCGCTCTCCGATTTCCATCCCGCGCCGCCCACGAAGTAACCGTGCCAATTCTCGGTCAGTCTCTCCGCGTCTCTGCGAACTCTGCGCCTCTGCGTTAGTCTTGCTCTTTCCGTCTCACCTCGATCGGCAGACTTCATCGCGTCGGGTACGATCTTGCTCACGCACCGTTCGCGGCATATCATGCAGGCGTTTCACTCTTCTCACTTCACACATGGAGACAACTATGCTTCCATCCGAGTGTCTTCCCAATCGCCGCACATTCCTCAAAGCATCCATCGGCTACGCAGCAGCCTCCTCCGCATTGACATCGCTTTCGATCGCTCCCGTCGCCAACGCCGCCGATGAGAATGACGACACATGGGTCGTCGGCCCTCGGGCCGGCTACGCGCCGCAAGTCGGCATCCTCGTCTCTCAACTCCGCTTCACTCGCGAACAAGTCGAACACAACGTCAAAGGCATGTCGCAAGCAGACCTCGACTTCCTTCTCGACGCCAAAGCCAACACCATCGGCGCGATGCTTTATCACCTCGCCGCGACCGATCACTACTACGGCCTGAACACTTTCGAAGGTTTGAAGTGGGATTCCTGGCCCGACACCGAAAAGAAGAAGTGGGACATTCCGATGAATCTCGGCGAACCGGCCCGCAAAGCGATCAAAGGCAATAGCCTCGATTACTACCTCAACCTGCTGCACGAGACCCGCGAACACACGCTCGCCGAACTAAAGAAGCGCGACGACAAGTGGCTCATGACCATCGACAAAGATTTCGGTGCCAACAACTACGGCAAGTGGTTCCACGTCGCCGAACACGAATCCAACCATGACGGCCAAATCAAATTCCTGAAGTCCCGCTTGCCCGGCGCAAAACCGGCAGCCGAATAGTTACTGCTCCAATACAACGATCATCGCCACAAAAAATGAAGAGGGCGCCGAGACTCCGTGATCTCTGCGCCCTCTGCGGTGAATTCCGTCTTCGCTTTTCTATTTTCTAATTTCCATTTCCGATTTCCAATCCAACTACGCTGCGCCGTGCAACGTCGGAACAACTTCCTGGGCGAACTCATCGACGTGCCGTGCAATCTCATCGCGCACGCGCCGAAACATCGCCTTCTTGCGCTCTGGCGTCCCATCGACGCTCGCCGGATCGGGTAGATTCCAATGCACGATCTTTCTCGTGAACGGCCAAACCGGGCTACGCTCCCGCGAATCGTCCGACATCGTCACCACAAACTCAAAATGCTCCCGGAACGTTTCCTTGATCTCCTTCGCCTCGCATCGCGAAATGTCCACGCCAATTTCCTGCATCATCTCTTGCGTCAACGGGCTCGCTTCCGCCGACGTCACCGCCGTGCTCGCTTCCTCCACAACCTCTCGTCCCAGCTTCCGCCGCAAAAACGCCGCCGCCATGCGACTGCGCGTCGCGTTTCCTGTCGAGAAAAACAGCACCTTCGGCTTGTGACTCATAAAACGCGCTTTGCTCCCGATATCACTCCGATTTGAGGTTCATCTCCGGGAAGAGTCCGCGCAATATCGCGAACGCTGTAGGCGGGCTGAAATTCGTTCAACGTTCGGCACAAGAATTGCCCAAGCCAATGATCTCGCGCCTTCAAGCGCCGATTCCAATTCGTCGCGCCTATCGAACTTCGCACCGTCTCTTTCACGAGACACGGGGCACGGAACACGAATCTACGCCAATCACTTCTTCACCGCGACAATCTCCATCGGCTCAAAAATCCCTCGCTTCATTCCTGCTAAAACGTTCTGCATCATCAACGGCGCCTTCTCCCCCATCAGCAACTGCAATCCGACGATCGGCGGCCCGCCTTGCGCAGCCCGCGCAATATTCCGCTCAAAGAAATCGATACCAAACTCCCGCCGCCCCCGCTCGTGCTCGACTTGAAATCCCGTCATCTCCAGCGCCTTACGATACCCTTCGAGCTTCACAACAAAGCTCGTCTCCCCGCTCTGCGCCCATGGCACCGGATACAGGATCGGTTCATCGTTGACGCGCAGCAAATCAAAAATCGAAAATTTCGCCCCCGGCTTCAACACGCGCGCTACATCCTGAAACAATGCATTCTTATCCGCGATATTCATCCCCACATGAAACATATACGCCGCATCAAAGCTTTCCGCCGCGAACGGCATCGCCAGCGCGCTCCCCTGCTCGAAAGTTGCCGTATGCTCAAGATGCACGAGCCGCGTCAGCGCCGCCGCAGTGCGCACAAACTCATCCGTCAGATCGATCCCTGTCACGCGCACCCCATGCTCCGACGCAAAATACCGCGCCGGCCCGCCAATTCCGCAGCCAACGTCAAGCACGCGCATTCCCGGCTTGAATCCCATGAACTCCACGAAAGCCTTCGTCGATTCCAATCCTCCCACATGAAATTCGTCCATGGGCGCGAGATCCGTCGCCGTCAGCTTCTGCGTGTCGATTCCCGCTCGCTTCATCGCCCCCAAAATCGTCTCTTCCAACTGCGGGCGCGTGTAATGTGCTGCCACTGCCTTCGCTTCCGACATAGTCTTCTCTCCGCAAATCCGCGGTGCTCTCTGCGTCCTCTGCGGTGAATCCTCTTTCTTTCGACTCACTCGCCATTAATCTTGATTCCCCGCCCTGACCTTTCGTTACGTCTTTACTTCATTGCTTCATTACTTCATCCTCTGCAAGTGTTCACTTCCACGAAAAAAGTCGACACCGAGCAGGAGCTTTACGATATCGCTCTGCGCGCGCTGATGCGTCGGCCGCATTCAGTAAAAGAAATGCAGAAGCTCCTCGACCGCCGCGCCTCCCACAAACTCCTCGCCCAAGTCGTCCTCGCCCGCATGAAAGAAAACGGCCAGCTCGACGACACCCGCTACGCCCAACAATTCACCCGCCAGCGCACCGAAATTCGCCGCCAGGGAAAATTTCGCATCACACGCGATCTACGCGCCCGCGGCATCTCCGACGCCGACATCCAAGCCGCCGTCGAATCCAACACCGACGACGAGTCCCAGCGCGAAGCCATCCGCCACCGCATCCACCGCAAACTCAAACTCACCCGCGGCGAAATCTCCGACAACAAAATCGCCAGCCTCTACCGCAGCCTCCTCGCCGCCGGCTTCCCCTCCGACGCCATCCGCCGCGAACTAAAATCCATCACCACCGAAGAAGTGCCCTCCGTCGATCCTTCTGACTCCGACATCGATCAATGACCGCAAATCGCTCGCGCGCGCCCGAATCATGTACGGGCGCAGCACTGCTGCGCCCCAGCTTGCCCAGACGTAGTCCGCACCAAACACTTGTTTTTTCTTCTCCCGCTTTTCTCTTTCCTTTCAACTTTCAACTGTCGACTGTCAACTTCCTCACGCCTTCATCCTCGCTAAAATCTCTGCCGCGGCTCGATCGCCGGAACGAATTGCCCCGTCGATATACCCCGCCCACCGTTCCGCTGTCTCCGTCCCCGCCCAATGCACTCGCCCATGTGGCACCCGCATCGCCGCCCCCACGCTCGACAAAATCCCCGGCGCCGGCGACGCCACATAACATCCGCGGCTCCACGGATCCGAAGGCCAATCCTGATCTTCATAATCGACAACGTGCGCCGCGTCCGCACCAAAAAAGGCAACGAGCCGTTCCGTCACCGCCTTCTTCCGCGCATCCTTTCCTTTCCCCGTCCACAAAACTCCTCCGCGCGCCTCCATGAATCCCACCAAAAATCCCGGCCCCGCATCGCTCAACGTCGCATCCGCGCAAATCAAATTGCTCGGCAACTCATCGCTCGTAATCATCCCGGTGTATCCATGCGCTCGCCAAAACGGCTTCTCGTACGCCACCCAATACTTGATCACCGATCCCATCGGCATGTGCTGCAACAAAATCTCCCGCTGAGGCGGCAAAATCGGCTCATACCGGATCCGCAGCGCCAGCGGCGGCGGCAAACACACCACCGCGTACTCCGCCTCCCACTTGCCTTTCTCCGCTTCCACTATCACGCCCGCGTCGTTTTGCGTAATCGCTCTCACCGGCGACTCAAACAAGATTGCATCTTTCAACTCCTCGCCGATCTTCGCCGCGACTCCGTGCATCGTCTCTCGCACTGTCCACGCCTGCGTCGTTCCCTGTCCAAATCCCGCCTGGCTCTCAAAGCTGTCGCCCGACCGCATGTAAAACAAAAAATACAAAAACGAAACTTGGTACGCGTCCGCCGTCAAAATCCCTCGGGTCAGTCCTTGTAGCGTTGAAAGCACTTCCGGATTCGTCGTGTTCTTCTGAAACCAATCCTCCGCGCTCATCGTGTCCCACTCGCGCGCCTTCGCCGACTTCCACGGCCCGTCCAGCGGCACCTGCTGACTCAGCGCATCCACTCTCCGCATCACCCGGTCCACTTCGTCGTCCGCTACCTTCCCAAATCCATACGAATTCCCGCTCGCTTCAAACCGCTTGTGATTCGCCTCCGTTATGTTCTTCCCCGCCTCAAACTGCGGCACGAGCGCAAATCCAAACTCCTTGATCAACTCCAGAATCCGCGTCTGCGAAGCCGCCGCCCACATTCCGCCCACATCCACGGTTCGCCCCGCAATCGTTCCCGACTTCACACGCCCGCCGACGCGATTCCGCGCCTCCAACACCACAACCTTCTTCCCCGCCTTCACCAGCGCCCGCGCCGCCATCAACCCAGAAAACCCCGCCCCAACTACCACCACATCCGCGCGCCCCGTTTCCCCGCTCTGCGCAAAGCCGTCGGACGCCACGCCTCCCGCCACTCCGCTCGACCACGCATCGGCGCTATTCCCCGCTTCTTCGCTCGGCAGCACAACGCGCGGCAACGCCGCCGCGGCCGCGCCCGTTCCCAAAATCCGCAACAACTCCCGCCGCCCAAACCCACTCCTCCCATTGCCGCCGCTGTCGCCCATCTCTTCCTCCATCAAACCTCAATGGCACGCAACCTACGTCGCCCGCTCCAGACTGTCAACCAAGTCCGCCTCGACGCCAACCGCTAAAGAGTTGTCATCCTGAGGCGCCGAAGGATCTCAACTCAACTCCGGCACCACCAAATCCTTCTGGCGCCCTCACACGGTATGCCCGAACATCCTTCAACGTCGCGCCGCCACCCTGTAGCCGCGATCGCTTCCCAGATCGCGGGGTTTGGATACAGCCCCACCCAAATGAACGCGACAATCACAAATCGCTCCCAACTCCCAAACCAACTCCCGCGCCAGTATCGCCAGCGCCTTTCGTCGATGAATTGCCTCCGCCTCATTCGAACAGTACGGACAAGTACCTATTGACAAACACGTAATTCCATGCTACCCTGCTCCATGACATCGCCTCTCCCTCCACTAACTCCTTCCTTTTCAATCGCAACGTTTCTCCCGGATCCCGCCCTCGTCATAACCCCTTTAGTTTCACATCCTTGCACACACCAGACGCACAACCCCTTCAGAATCACATCCTTGCGCAAAAACCCTAGGGGGGTCACCCCACCGCTTGGAATTCCCGTTTCGGCACCACTTCTCCGCGCAACTCTGGCAACTCAGCGCCTCTGCGTTATCTTTTCTCCACTCCCTCTACGCCCACGCGCGATCCCTTGGTCAACTCACCGCGCGTCTGCGATAATTTCCGCTTACCACGTTCTTCCGAATCGAGGCTGACTTGAGCGGCGACAGTCCCAATTTGAAATGGAGCGGCAACAACATCCGCGAGACCTTCCTCAAATTCTTTGAGAGCAAAGGCCATCGCCGCGTCCGCAGCTCCTCCCTCGTCCCTCACGGCGATCCCACTCTCCTCTTCACCAACGCTGGCATGAACCAGTTCAAGGACGTCTTCCTCGGCCTCGAAAAGCGCGACTACAACCGCGCCACCACCGCACAAAAATGCGTCCGCGCCGGCGGCAAACACAACGATCTCGAAAACGTCGGCTTCACCAAACGCCATCACACCTTCTTCGAGATGATGGGCAATTTCTCCTTCGGCGATTACTTCAAGAAAGACGCCGTCGCGTTCGCGTGGGAACTCCTCACTTCTCCAGAATGGTTCGCGATTCCGAAAGACAAGCTCTACACCACAGTCTTTGGCGGAGCCGAAGTCGCCCCCGGCACGAATCTCGGCATCGATGAAGAAGCTCGCGGCTTCTGGCTCGAACAAAAAGTCCCCGCCGATCGCATCGTCCCGATTCCCGGTCTCAAAGATAATTTCTGGGCCATGGGCGACACCGGCCCCTGCGGCCCATGCAGCGAAATCTTCTACGACATGGGCGCCGTCGCCTCCGAAGAAGGCCAC
>DATAMU010000381.1:0-2684 GCA_036266605.1 Candidatus Acidiferrum sp.
CAATCGCCGGCGCCAGCGTCAACGGATGCGCCTCATACGTATGCCCATGCGAAAAAAAGTGATCCTCGAAATAGCTCGCCACCTTCTCCGACGTCGCGCACAGCCCCAGCGGAATCGCCGCGTTCGTAATCCCTTTCGCCGTCGTCAAAATATCCGGTACCACGCCCCAGTTATCCACCGCAAACCACTTTCCCGTGCGGCACCACCCCGTCATCACCTCGTCCGCGATCATCAACACGCCGTGCTTGTCACAAATTGCGCGCAGCCGCGGCAAATATTCCTTCGGCGGAATCAATACGCCATTCGTCCCCACCACCGGCTCCAGAATCACCGCCGCCACGTCGCTCTCATTCGCGATCATATGCTCGATGTATTCCACGCACGCAATCCCACACCCCGGATACGTGTGCAGAATCGGACACTTATAGCAATTCACCTCCGGCGCAAAAATCACTCCCGGAATTTTCCCCGCCGGTTCCATCGCCCCGCGCCGCGGATCGCCCGTCGCCGCAATCGACCCCATCGTCGACCCGTGATACGAGCGGTACCGCGAAATAATTTTTGTCTTCCCCGTGCACATCCGCGCAATCTTGAATGCCGCCTCGTTCGCTTCCGTCCCCGACGTCGTAAAGAAATATTTCGTCAGTCCCTTCGGCAACACTTCAACGAGCCGCTTCGCCAGCTCCGCCCGAATCGTCGTCGCCCATCCCGGCCCCACATACGCCAAATCCCGCGCCTGATCCTGAATCGCCTGAATCACCGCCTTATTCTTGTGACCCAGCGTCACGCACATCAGTTGCGCCGAAAAATCCAGATACCTCTTCCCATCCGCATCCGTGAAGTGGCAATCTTCCGCGTCCACCACGTGAACCGGATTCCACCCCTTCTGGCGGCGCCAAGTCCCATACGTATATTTCGTAGTAATTTGCTTCACTTCGGCGGAAGAGAGATTCTGGCTCTGCATGGAAGATTCCTTCGCTGAGATTACCCGAGCGCCTAACTCTGCATATTTTTAGCAAGCTCGAGTGCCGCTAGCCTACTACGATTCCCGCGGTTGCGAAATTCCGTTGTCCGCGCGATACTCGCCCCCGACAATGCAAAAAACTTCGCGAATCGCCGCAATCATGGTGATCTCAGCGCTGACCTCGCCGTTCATCCGAGCCCAAGCGCCAACTTCTGCTCATCCCACCAAAATCATCATCGACACCGACATCGGCGACGACGTGGACGACGTCTTCGCCATCGGCCTCGCCCTCACCAGCCCCGAAGTCCAAATCCTCGGCATCTCCAGCGCCTGGGGCGACACCCAACTCCGCGCCAGAATGATTGATCGCCTCCTCATCGAAACAAGCGCCACAAATATCCCCGTCGCCGAAGGCATTCCCACTCAATCCAAAACGCCATTCAGCCAAGCCCAGTGGGCCAAAGGCGGTAACGTTCCGCAAAAATCCCACGTTAACGCCGTCGATTTCCTCCTCGATCAAATCAAAAGAGATCCCGGCAACATCACGCTCGTCGCCATCGGCCCGCTCACCAACATCGGCGCCGCCATCGACCGCGACCCCGCTACATTCAAAAAACTCAACCGCGTCGTCATCATGGGTGGCGCAGTCCGCAAGGGCTATGGCGACATGGGCTACGCACCCGATCATGGCCCGCAACCCGAATACAACATCTACAGCGACGTCGCCGCCGCGCAAAAACTTTTCGCCAGCGGCGTCCCGATCTTCATGATGCCGCTCGACTCCACGCAACTGAAACTCGACGAAGACAAGCGCGCATTCTTGTTCAAGCAGGGAACTCCGCTCACCAGCGCTCTCTCAACGCTCTACTATCAGTGGGGGCAGCAAACTCCGACGCTCTTCGACGCCATGGCCGTCGCCTACGTTCTCGATCCCTCACTCTGCCCAGCAACACCGTTCCACATCACCGTCGAAAAAGACGGCAGCACGCGGGAATCCGCCGGCACTCCCAACGCCAACGCCTGCCTCGCCTCCGATTCCGACCAGTTTTTCCGTTTCCTACTTCCACGCCTCGCCAAGCCCTTTCCTTTGCAGCGCTGAATCGCTACAGTAACCGTTCGCCGCCCAGGCCCATCTCAATCGAAACGCGAAAATGACCGCCTCCGAAAAATCGCCAACGCCACCGTCACGCGCCACCTATCCCGACCTCGCCGGCAAGTCCGTCTTCATCACCGGTGGCGGGAGCGGCATCGGCGCTGCCTTCACCGAGTCCTTCGCAGGGCAAGGCGCGAAAGTCGCATTCCTCGATATCGCTGCCGAACCGAGCCAGGCCCTCGTCAAAAAAGTCACAGCCGAAACCGGCAACTCGCCGCATTTCTTCCAATGTGACGTCCGCGACCTCGCCGCACTCCAATCCGCCATCGACCAAGCCCACTCCAAAATCGGCGATGTCTCCATTCTCATCAACAACGCCGCCAGCGACGACCGCCACTCCTTCGAGTCCGTCACTCCCGAATATTGGGACGAGCGCTTCGCCACCAATCTCCGCCACATGTTTTTCGCTGCCAAAGCGATCGCCCCCCAGATGCAGCGCCTCGGCGGCGGCTCCATCATCAACATGAGCTCGATCATCTGGCGCCTCGCGCGCACCGGCCTCCCTGCCTACATCACGTGCAAAGCCGCTGTCATTGGGCTGACGCGTACGCAATCGCGCGAATACGG
>DATAMU010000382.1:0-3003 GCA_036266605.1 Candidatus Acidiferrum sp.
AGGGCGTGATGGGTGTGTCAAACAAAGGGAAGTTGTTGGGAAGCCGTGCGGAACGCAGTTCCTCAATGTTGCTCAGTGGAGTTGACTGAAGACGAAGCCGTGGTTTTTCGCGTTGGTGTGGCAAGAGAAACAGGAAGCTCCGCCGTCTTGGATGGCGTCTTGAGTCTGGTCGTTGGCCCAGAAGCGCTCGAATCGCCAGCCGCCGGTGTTCTTGTAGAGGTTGGAGTCCTTGATCATGACATCGACTCTGCGGCGATCGCCCTCAAAGATGACTCCGTTCTTCTGCTGGGCCTCGCGCAACTCGTAGACGACGATGGAACCGTCGCCGAAATTACCGGACGCGTATCCTTCGACCGCTTTGGGATTCGCGAAAACGTGATGCATGCCTTGTTCGCTTTCCGGGAGCGTGCCGCCGGGAAGAATCACGCCGGTTCCCACATGAACCCAGCGCCGGAAATTGTCGGGATAGTGCGGGGTCTCGGCGGCGTCGGTGTACAAAACGCCGAATGAGATGGCGACGAAGACCAGGGCGACGAAGATCGGCGTTATTGCGAGGACGTAGCTTGGGCGAGCGGTTTCGGTGCGCGTTTGCATGGTGCATGCTGGCGCGAACCGTGAGCCGCTGTATTGTAAAAAATTCAACTCCCGCCAAACGGGTGGACTCCGTTGCTGAATTCGAGAGGAGTGACGCCGGCGAACTCGCGAAAATCGTGGATGAGATGCGCTTGGTCGAAGTATCCGGCGTCGGCTGCAAGCTCGGCCCAATGCATCGGCAATCCGTTCCGAACACGCCCCATCAGAGTGTTAAATCGCCGCACTCGGCCGAAGAGTTTTGGGGTGAGGCCAACTTGCTCTCGAAACAACTGGATGAAGTGAGTGTGGCTGAACCCAGTTTCCAGCTGAATCTTCCGGATGCGAAGCAATGCATCGGGGGCGGACAACTGCTCGATCGCGTATCGGACCGCGGGATGAATCGCAGTTGCGGTTTTCATCTGGCGCAGCAAATATCGCTCGACGACGAGGAACTGCGTGTCTTCGCTCTGCGCGAAGCACAATTCATTGAGCAATCTTTCTGCCTCGTCTGGACAAATGTCGTGGAGCGCAACGTCGTTGTTGTGCAATTCGTGCGCCGCCACTGGAAAAAACATGCGGCCAGCTCCGGGCCGGAAAAGTATGCCGATGACTTCGGTCGATTCCGACGGGTCCATGTGAAACGAGATCGAATAAGGCCCAGCGAGCAGTGGCACTCGAACGCGGAGAGCCCTATCGTCGAAGTAGTACGACGCCGCCGGCTGCCTAAGGTGAATCACCAGCGCCATCGCTCCATTTGGATACACGCGCTGTCGCGAGGGCGGCGTTCCGAAGTTCGCGGTACGCCAGATGTACTCGACGTATCGAGACAGCGGAAAGCGCGGTTTGTGGATGCGTTGCGCCATTGCAAGCACAAAGAATCAGACGCACGAGCGGGCGTCTTGTTTCTGACGATTCGCGGCGCTGGGGCTGCCGTTTGCGGCGGTTCACGTCATTCGATAAACTCCGCCGCACTGAATTCGTGTTTCCCGAAGGAGTGCCGTGCGAGTCCGTGCCAATCGCCTAAGGTCCGCTGATTGCATTTGTATCGCGATGCTTGTCGCGTTCGTGATCTTTTGCTGGTCAAGCTCGGTCGCGGCGCAGATACCGCCGGCCACTCCGAAAGCCCAGAACACGGCGGCTACGCCCCACATTTCCGCACCTTCCGATGGAACGACGACACATGATTTAACGCGCGCCGATGTCGAGGAATTCTTCGATCTGCTGATCAACGATCAGCTTGCGCGAGAAGACATCGCGGGCGCCATCGTGGGCGTTGTGAAAGACGGACGAGTCTTGCTCGCGAAGGGCTACGGTTACGATGACATCGCGAAGGGTGTTCGAGCTACGGGCGACGCGTCGCTCTTTCGCATCGGCTCGATCTCGAAGCTCATCACCTGGACTGTGGCGATGCAACTCGTCGAGCAAAGGAAGCTCGGCCTCGACGAAGACGTCAACACGTATCTCGACTTCAAGATTCCGCCAGCTTTCGGAAAGCCGATCACGCTGCGTAATCTGATGACGCACAACACCGGGTTCGAAGATACATGGCGCGACCTCGGCGTCGCCGATCCAGAGCAACTCATTCCACTCGAAACCTACGTAAAGACTCACATGCCCAAGCGTATCTATCCTCCGGGCGTCGTCTCCGCGTATTCAAACTACGGGGCAACACTCGCCGGTTATCTGGTGCAACGAGTTTCGGGGAAACCATTCGATGCGTACGTCGCTGAAAATATTTTTCGCCCGCTCGGAATGAACCGTACGACGTTCGCGCAGCCTGTTCCGGCCGCGTTGGCGCCGATGGTTTCGCAAGGCTACGGATTGGCATCGTCGCCGGCCGGGCCCTTCGAGTACATGGTCTTGTTTCCCGCGGGCAGCGTCTCGGCGTCGGCGAACGACATGTGCAAATTTATGCTGGCTCACCTACAGGATGGTCAGCTCAACGGCGCGCAGATACTCAGCCCCGAAACTGCCCGACTGATGCACTCGCGCACTCTCAGCTTTGACGAGCGCATGAACAGTTGGGCGTACGGCTTCTATGAAGAATCCACGAATGGTCATCGCATCATCGGGCACGGCGGCGATTTGCAGCGCTTTCACAGCGACCTGCATTTGATCCTCGACGCAAACACCGGCTTCTTCATCTCATACAACAGCAAAGGTAATGGTGACCTTGGCCTCGATCGGCAGAGGCTGCTTCAGATGTTCATGGATCGCTACTTTCCGGCAAGCGCAAACGAGTCTGAATCCGCGTCCAACGTTGGATCGAAATCCAATGAAGACGGAGCAGCGGCGGATTCCGCCGTCACCGGGATTTATCACGCGAGTCGTCGCTGGGAGAGTTCCGTTCTCAAACTAATTGGTCTGTTTCCCGCGCCCAATGGCCAAGTCGAGGTTTCCGTCGAACCCGATAACAGCATCCGCATCGAG
>DATAMU010000383.1:0-4931 GCA_036266605.1 Candidatus Acidiferrum sp.
CTTCTCCGCTTTTTGAAGTAGCGTCAGCGCCTGATCCCATTGCTGCCGCCGCATGGCGATGACACCGAGGTTCGCGTAAGCCGGGGCGGCTTGAGGATCGATCGACAAAACTTTGCGGAAGGACGTATCAGCCGTCGTCAAGTCGCCTGTTTGCAACGCCTGCTGGCCACGAGCGAATGCGGATGCAGCTTCCGCGCGAGGATTCGAAACGGATGAGGGGTGGTCCTGGAACCTGTTCGCTTGCGAAATCGGCACGCAGGCAAGAAAGAATGAAACTACGGCACAAAATCGTTGCAGCCATCGCCGATTGCGCATCGCTGGTAGTGTCCAACGGCATTCCCGGGACTTCAAGCGCTCACCAAGACTTCGGGAAAATTGACATTCTGGAGACACGGTTGTGGATTTGTCGTGAACATTGGGATACGGCAACAGGAGAATTGCAAAATGGCGCTTGACAGCCCCCCGGTATTGTCATATTAACTCGTTTTAATAAAGCATTTTGGTGCTTATTCCCGTCGAGTGGTGAGGGAAGCACAACTGAATCGTTTCCGGCATCGACCGTGCCCAGACACGGGATTCGGAGACCGATTGTTCCTCACGCAAAGTCAGAAAAAGAGAAACGGGAGGTTTAAAAGTGAAGGGAAATTTGTCACGCCACTTCTCAGGGCTTAGGGCTGTGTCGATCTTCGCCGGGATGTTGGCTCTTGCAGTTCTTTGTTTGTTCAGCGCATCTCAATCGTCCGCACAGGATACCGGGTACATCAGCGGCACGGTGACCGATAAATCGGGTGCGGCGATCTCGAATGCTACGGTGGTCATCGCGAATGCGAGCGGAAGTTCGACGCAAACGACGACGACGAACACCGATGGCGCGTACGTTGTCGCAGGTTTGCCGGGCGGTACCTATAACCTGACAGTGACCGCGACCGGCTTCCAGAAATACACGGCGAACGGTGTCGTGCTCAACGTCGGCTCGAAGATTCGCGTGGACGTGGGGCTGACGGTCGGCTCGGTGTCGGAAGAAGTGGTGGTCACAGGCGAAAGCGTCGCACAAGTGGAAACGACTTCCGCCGCGCTCGGCACGACAGTGACGGGCAAGCAAATCAGCAACCTCGAGCTGAACGGACGCAACTTCACCCAACTGGTGACCCTGACCCCGGGCGTCGTGAACGCGACGAACCAGGACGAAGGCACGGTCGGCATCAACGGCAACGTCCAGTACAGCATCAACGGCGGCCGCACCGAGTACAACAACTGGGAACTCGACGGCGGCGACAACATGGATAACGGCAGCAACGCAACGCTGAACGTTTATCCGAACGTTGAAGCGATCGCGGAATTCAAAGTATTGACCTCGAACTACGGCGCGCAGTATGGCCGCAACGGCTCGGGCACGATCGAAGTCGAGACCAAGTCAGGCGGCAAGAGCTTCCACGGAAGCGCATTCGAATACGCCCGGAACGACATCTTCAACGCGCGTTCGTGGGAACAGGGTGCGGACCCGACAACACCGAAGGCACCATACAAGAAGCATGACTTCGGCTATACGATCGGCGGCCCGATTTACATTCCGCATCACTACAATTCAGATCGCAATAAGACGTTTTTCTTCTGGTCGCAGGAATGGCGCCGCGAGAAAAACCCGTCGACGATTCTCCAGAACGTGCCTTCGGATGCCGAGCGCGGCGGAGACTTCACCGATCTCTGCGCGGGCGGTCCTGGCGTCGGCGATTGCCCGAATGTAGCAAATCCGGCCGCGGTGCCCATCACTCCGGTTGGCTCTACGTTGCTTGCGCTGATTCCAACGGCAAACACCGTGAACGGCGGATTCCCTGCGGTAACGCAGACCGTTTCGCTGCCGACGACGTGGCGTGAAGAATTGATCCGCGTGGATCACAACATCACCGACAACTATCGCGTGACCTTCCGCTACATCCACGACTCGTGGTCGCAGATCACCAACCAGCCGCTGTGGGGCATCGGAACTTCAAGCTTCGAAAACATCAACACGAACTTCGTCGGGCCCGGCACAAGCTTTGTGGCTCGCTTGACGGCCAACATAACTCCGACGCTGCTCAACGAGTTCGTCGCAAGCTACACGGCAGATCACATCAATCTAACGGCAATCAACAATCCAGCACTGCCCGCTGACTTTGCCATGGGTTCGCTGTTCAACAACGGATTCGGCGGCAAATTGCCATCGATCCAGGTAAACACCAACCCGGCGTACGGCGGCGGCTTTGGCCAAGATACGGGTTATTTTCCGTGGACGAACGCAAACCCGGTGTACACGTATCGCGACAACATGACGAAGATTCTCGGCAAGCACACGTTCATCTTCGGCGCATACTTTGTGGCCGCACAGAAGAACGAGCAAAACACCGCGAATACGCAGGGCATTCTGACTTTTGATCCTTCGTCACCGAAGAGCACCGGCAACGCGTTTGCCGACTTGTTGATGGGCAACGTGGCGAGCTACCAGCAGTGGAACCAGCTCAACAAGTATTACAACCGGTACAAAATCTTCGAACCTTACTTCCAGGATGACTGGCGTGTGACGAAGAAACTTACGCTAAACCTCGGACTCCGCGTCAGTCTCTTTGGCACATATCGCGAACGGTATCAGAGCGCATTCAGCTTCAATCCGGCCGCGTTCTCAAGTTCCTCGATTCCCGGCATCTTCAATGATCCGGCCAATCCAGACAATCCGCTGAACGGCTCGCTCGTCGGCGGCAACCCCTTCAACGGCATCGTGCAGTGCGGCGGTAAGGGCGGAACGGGCTCGATTCCCGGTCCGATTCTCACCAACTTCCCGAATGCAACCGTTGGTGCGAACGGCAATCCAGGCTGCATGACAGGCCATCTCTTCAACCCTGCTCCTCGCATCGGTTTCGCGTGGGATCCAAAGGGTGATGGCAAGATGGCGATCCGCGGTGGGTACGGCGTCTTCTTCGAACACACGAATGGTAACGAAGGCAACACCGAATCGCTGGAAGGCTCGGCGCCGTTGGTGCTCTCTTCGACCCAGTTCAACGTCGCAGGCTACGGCAACATCGGCGGCGGCGGAAGTCTCTTCCCGCTCGGTTTGACCGAAATCCCGTTCAAGACCATTTGGCCGTACGTGCAGCAGTGGAACCTCAACGTGCAGAAAGAACTGCCCGGCAACATCGTCGCTTCGGTGGCGTATGTAGGCAGCAAGGGCACGCACCTGACGCTGCAAAACAATGCGAACCAGCTTCTCCCCGTAGCCGCTGCGAACAATCCGTTCCCAGCCGGCACGCCGATCAATCCGGACACCGACTGCGGCAACTTCGTGCAGAACGCATTCGGGATACCGGTTGCGGCGACGCTCGGCAACGGAACAGCGGTTCCCGGAGCAGCGGTGCCGAACCTCTGGGTCGCTTGCGGCAATAGCGCAGATCCCCTTCGTCAAGCGTTCCCAGGAGTCAGCAACATCACGAACCTGGAGAATCAGGCGAACTCGATCTACAACTCGTTGCAGGTTTCGGCGCAGCGCACCGTCGGTGCTTTGACGCTGAGCTTTGCTTATACTTACAGCCACTCGATCGATGACTCGTCGGACCGCTTCGATGGCGCGTTCGTGAACGCCTTCGACATCGCCGCGAACCGCGCTTCGTCGGATTTCGACCTCCGGCACAGCGCGCAGATCAGCTACGTGTATGCTCTACCCTTCTTCAAGGGGACGGGGCTTAAGCACACGCTTCTCGGCGGGTGGCAGGTCTCGGGCATCACTATCGCCCAAACAGGCACACCGTTTAGCGTGACGAACGGTACGACGATCGGTGACAGCGCCGGCGTCGGCAACGGAGTTGGGACTGGTTCGCGACCCGATCTGGTTGGGGACCCCAAGGCGATTGGCAATTCCAACATCCCGACCGAACGCGGGCCTCTGGTACTCAATCCCGCGGCGTTCGCACTTCCCACCGGCCTCACTTTCGGCAACGTGGGACGCAACACGGTGTACCTGCCTGGCCGTTTGAACTTTGACTTCGGCACCTTCAAGCGTTTCGCGATTAACGAAAGGGCTGGCTTCGAGTTCAAGTGGGAGACATTCAACCTGTTCAATCACACGCAGTATGGCGGCCAAGGAAATGGCTCCGCCAATACGGCGATGGACACCAATGATCCGGGCGCTAACCTCGCTACGTCGAGCTTCGGGCACATCAACGTAACGCACGCACCGCGCATCATGCAGTTCGGGCTGCGGTTCTACTTCTAACTACTTCGCGGTCGTTGCGTCTGTTTGCAGCGGCCAGGGCATCCAACTGGGCGGCGCTTTTTTCGGAAAGCGCCGCCCGATTTTTTTGTATACTCGCTGCGTTCCGGATGGGTCAAAGGAGAGTGTAAACGCCATGAAGCGACGCACTTTTATTGAGACGAGTCTCGCCACTGCTGCTCTTGCCGCTGCGCCGCGTGCGCTGTGGGCAGGGATGCCGCATCACATTCAACCGATCGGGCTGCAGCTCTATACCGTGCGAAATTTGATGAAGACGGATTTCGACGGCACGATCGCCGGCGTCGCGAAGGTTGGGTACAAGGAAGTCGAGTTTGCGGGGTATGACAAGAAGACGCCGAAGGAAGTGCGAGCGGTGCTCGATCAGAATGGGCTGACGGCGCCGTCGGCTCACATTCCCTATGAGCAGATCGAGAATAAGTGGCCGGAAACTTTGGAAGCGGCGGCCATCGTGGGGCACAAGTATCTCGTTTGCCCATGGTTTGAGGTGAAGGATCGCACGACAGATGGATACAAGAAGGCGGTGGCACTTTTTAACAAAGCGGGTGAGGCGAGTCAGAAGGCTGGGATTCAGTTCGCGTATCACAATCACGGATTTGAGTTCGAGAAGATGGAAGGGTTGGGCGGAAAGCTGCCGCTGGATTATTTTTTGACGGAGACGGATCCGAAGCTGGTG
>DATAMU010000384.1:0-3549 GCA_036266605.1 Candidatus Acidiferrum sp.
GGTCATCCGCCAACATCGCTGCAACGTATACTCTCCGATGTGACGCCAACAACCACCCAGCCGACTCGCGTCACACCACCATCGAATCAAAAATGAAAACCTTCTCCATCGATCGCACCATCTTCCTCCCCCGCCCCATCGACGAAGTCTTCCCCTTCTTCTCCGACGCCCACAATCTCGAACGCCTCACCCCACCCTTCCTAAAATTTCGGGTAATAACTCCCGATCCAATCGAAATGCGCCCCGGCGCGCACATTCGCTACAAACTCCGCCTCCACGGCGTCCCCATTTCCTGGGAAAGCGAAATCACCGCCTGGGATCCCCCGCACCGCTTTATCGACGAACAACTCCACGGCCCCTATCGCCTCTGGCGCCACGAACATCGCTTCGTCTCCCAAGACGGCGGCACGCAAGTCTCCGATCACGTGGACTACGCCGTACTCGGCGGCTCCCTCATCAATTCCCTCTTCGTCGCTCCCGACGTCCGCCGCATCTTCGACTACCGCACCCAAATCCTCCAATCCCTCTTCAAGTAGGTGTTGTAGCGCCGGCATCCTGCCGGCATTTTTCCCCAGCGACACTACGCACACAACGACGCGCAAACCCGCAGGTACAAGCGCACAAAACAAAATCAACTCAATTTGTAGGTGTATGGGTGAAAAAAATCAGGAAAGATGCCGCCTCAATCGGCCAACGCAACCCTGCTATCGGCCAATCGTTACTTCATTACATCATTGCTTCTTTACTTCGCCCGCGAAAAAAGTCCTACGCCGCCCGCGTCGCCTTCATCTGCGACGCCGCCGGCCGATCCGGCCCGCTCGCGCCGTCCTTCTTCTGCCGCGCGCGCCTCATCGACGCCCCAAACCATCCCTTCGGCGGCATCGCATCCCATCCCGGTTTCGGATGGCGCAAATTCTCCCGCTCGCGCAAAAAATCGAGCACGAACGAAATCGTCGCGAACAGCAGCAACAAATCAACGAGTGAACTCGGCGTCAGGTGTATTGCGTGGTCGATAATCCAAGTCAACAGTAGGATCATTCCTACGATTACGAGCATGGAGCTTCCAATCACCCCGGTACCAGCGTTCGAAAATCCGCTCGCTTCTCAAACTCGAAGGTCTGCGGCCCTCGACTTACTGGTCCAGAAGAATTCTCCGTCGTGCCGCGCTTTGCAGCGTCCGCTGCTTGGCTGGGAACCCATCGGCGCGTAACCCTGGGAGAGACACGCGCAGTATAATTGCCGCCCCACCATCGGTACGAATAGTACTGTTTTGCTGGATTTTTAGTACCCGATGTATAGGACTACCTTCATCCGATTACCGCACGCAAACTACCGTCTAATTCGCGCTCGACTTCGAATTCTCGCCCGCCCGCCAATGCGCCGCCACCAGCTTAATCTCCTCATACGTAATCTCCGCCGGCAACGCATCCTTCAACGCCCTCAGCCGCTCCGTACCGAGCCGCTCGCAAGCCTCCCGGATCTTCTCCAGCCGTCCCGCCCCGATCCACTCCGCTCGAAACTCCACCTCTCCGCTCTCCACCATCTCCGACACCATCGACACAACGGTCGCCAGCGCCCGCCCTCGCGCCCGCGCAACTTCCTCCAACGTTTTTCCTTCTGCCAGCAAACTCAGCGTCTCCTGCGCCGGCGACACCGCCACCTTCTTGCTCGCCGCCTCACGCTCTCCCTCTTCGAATCTCTTCAACTCCCCCAAAATCTCCGTTCCGTATTTCTCCACTTTCTTTTCGCCAAACCCCAGCACATTCATCAACTGATCCGCCGTCGTCGGCCGCACCCGGCACAATGCGTCCATCGAATTGTCATTCATCACGATGTACGCAGGCATTCCCAACTCCTTCGCCTTCTTGCTCCTCCACGCTCGCAGATGTTCCCGCAACTCCGGATCAATCCCCGCCGCGGCCGCCTCATCATCCGCAAACTCCCGAAATTTTCGCGCTTCGTCGCCGCCTCGCGACGCGCCCGCTCCGAACCCACCGCCAACTCCCGTCCCCGCTGCCGCCGCCATCCCGCGCCTTTTCTTCGACCGCCTCCCAACACTCGGCACCGCCACCGGCTCCGCCAGCCACGACGGCATCACCCCGCAAACATCGCACGCGTTACACCGCTCCCACTTCGGTCTCTCTCCGAAGTGCGAACAAATCCGCATGTGCCGGCACTCCACTTCCTCCACAAATCGCCGCACCGTGTTGTATCGCGACCACGCCCGCTCTTTCTCCTCCAGATCGCTCAGCTGATTGATGAAATACGCCAGCAGCCCCGCATCCTTCTTCTGCCACAGCATCACGCAATCCGCCGCCAGCCCATCCCGCCCCGCGCGCCCCGCCTCTTGGTAATACTGTTCCACCGATTTCGGCATCGACAGATGAATCACCGCTCGCACCGCCGCCTTGTTAATCCCTAGGCCGAACGCGATCGTCCCCACCAGCACGCGAACTTCATCCGCCATCCACTTTTCTTGATTCCTCCGCCGCTCCTCAGAATCCATCTGTCCGTGATACGCAATCGCCGGAATCCCGCGCCCTTCCAGAAAATCCACAGTCTCTTCGACGCGACGAATCGTCGGCGCATACACAATCAAATTACTATCGCCATACGCACGCAACGCCCTCACCAGCAGCGCCTCTTGCTCTTCGCCGCCATCGCATTCCCTCACGATGTACCGCAAATTCGGCCGGTGAAAACTCGCGATATATTTATCCGGCTCGCGCAGCTTCAGTTGCGCGATGATGTCGTGCCGCACCTGCCGCGTCGCGCTCGCCGTAAACGCCGCAATCGCGCACCCCGGAAAATTCGCCCGCAGCGAACTCAGCTGCCGGTACTCCGGCCGAAACTCATGCCCCCACTCCGAAATGCAGTGCGCCTCATCGATCGCAAAAATCGAGATCGGCACCCTCTTCAGCCAATCCACCGTGTCCGCGCGCGCCAGCCGCTCCGGCGACAAATACAGCAGCCGATATTTCCCCAGCGCCGCCTCGCGCATCACGCGGCTCTGCTCGCCCGCACCCACAGTGGAGTTCACCATCCCCGCCGGAATCCCCATCTGCGTCAGTTGCGCCAGTTGATCCTGCATCAGCGCGATCAGCGGTGAAATCACCACCACCGTTTTGTCCGCCGACATCGCCGCCGGCAGCTGATAGCACAGCGACTTCCCGCCACCCGTCGGCATCACCACACACGCATCCCGCCCGCCCAGCAGACTCCCGACAATCCGCTCCTGCATCGGCCGAAACGAGTCGTACCCCCAATACCGTTTCAGCCCCTCAAAAATATCCACTTGGTTCATCGTACAAAGAGTGTAACCTACTCCCCTAATCGCGGTCGCGCAGCGGCATTTGGGTGCCGCACCCTTAGCTTTTCAAGGGTGCGGATTTAGATGAAACGCCGCCCACATTTTTCTTTTAAGAGGCTGCGGTTTTTCCGCTCAGTCGCCAACCCACCAACACACCGCACACGAAACCCATCCTCCGGGCACTTTTCCCACCCGTTCGCCGTCTAACCAATTGCATCCCACGAAACACAAAATGCCGC
>DATAMU010000385.1:0-3610 GCA_036266605.1 Candidatus Acidiferrum sp.
GACGACCGCAAGTAAGTTCGTCGCTATGTGCGCGATTACCGTCATCGCGACGTAGTCGGTGCAGCTTTCATCGCGCCGTCGGTCTTGTTTGACTAGGTTTCTACGAGTTTCTTGCTCGCTCACTGCGGAGGCGGGCAAGATTAGCCGGAGTGCCTCGGCCCCTCAGCGGAGCGCTCCGGCTGCTTTTTTTTTTTACAATCGTCCCTCGCGTTCTTTCTCACCGTTCCCTCAGCGCGATCGACTGTACTTCTTCCAACTTCACCCTACCGCAAGATTGTCATCCTGAGCGCAGCGAAGGATCTCAGCTTTAGCCCAATCACAAAATCATCTGTCTCCACATCTGCCTCATCGGCCACCCCTGTACCTTCAACACGTTTCATAACCGCGCAAATCGAAGATTCCACAGGCGCGCGTCTCTCGCCGACTCCAACTCCTTTTATTTCAACCTCGATGTTACATGTTCGCGCCCTGTACTTCGGAGCAGGCGACATCCCCCAATGTTTCCGCCAAGATAATCCGTGCTCAGAATTAAACATTGAGTGAAACAAATGCGTGCTGGCTGAAAAATTGCCACCAGTTTGTTGGCGCGAATGGGGGCGCTGCGTCCGAGCGATTTCGGGCAGCGCGTGGTCAAAAGATCCGGAAGATTTTGCCTAGGACGAGGGGTGTGAGGAATGGAATTTGAAATTCAAACGGTGCCGCGCGTGGATTCTCACAATACAACCACGTCTGCGATTCCGCATGCGGATGCTCCTGCAACCTCTCCGGTTCCGAGTTCCGAGGTGGATTCCGTCCTTGCCGCTTTGATGCCGAAAGCAAATCCCGACGATACCGTTGATGTTCTGTCTGTCCTGGCACACGAATTGAATTCCGACCAGGAAGTCGCGGCCGAACCCGAATCCGCTGCCGAACCGTTGCAAGATCACGATCGCAACGTCAACGAAGCGACGGAAGACTCTCCCGAGCACACCTTCACCACGATTTCCGTTTTGGAACTCGCCGAAATTCTCGACCAGCACCGCATCTGGGTCGAATCCGCCGGTGATTCCGGCAACAAAGCCGATCTCGGCGGCGTGAATCTCGCCAAAGCCGATCTCACCGGCGTCAACCTTCAGGGCGCTCAACTCCAGCGCGCGAATCTCGCTGGCGCCGACTTGTCGATGGCCAATTTGCGTGGGGCCAATCTGATTCAAGCGGACATGCGCGACACAAATCTGCTTGGCGCAGAACTTCGCGGCGCCAATTTGATGGGCGCAAATCTCTACGGTGCGGAAGGCGTTTGGGTCGGCCGCCTCGGCGGCGCCAATCTTTTCGACGCAATTCTTCCCGAAACGGTCGCTGCATTCGACAGCTCCAAAGCAATCGAGGACGCCACCAAAATCGCGCGCTGGTTTTACTTCCTCATGCTCGGCATTAGCGCCGCGAGCTGCCTTCTCATCGCCGCAACGTCCGACGTGAAGCTCATCCTGAATTCGTCGGCCATTCCGCACACTGGCAATTTTCTGCCGATGACCGGGTTTTATCTCGGTGGCTCATTACTTCTTTTCGTCGCCTACGTTCGCTTCCACTTCTTGCTTCTTCGTTTGTGGGGAAGCATGGCTGAATTGCCTGCCGTTTTCGTCGATGGTCAGACGCTCGAAAAAGACGGCCCGTGGTATCTGATGGGCGTCGTTCGCCGTCATTTCAAATGGAATCGCGATTCCCGCTCGCCGTTCGCGATGCTCGAATCGTTGCTTTCGACTTTTCTCGCCTACTGGGTCGTCCCCACTTCGCTTTTCCTTTTCTGGCTGCGCTATCTTGTGCGCCAGGATTTCCGCGGCACGCTGTTGCACACCGTGTTGTTGACCCTTTCCGTCGGCGCAGCCACTTGCCTTCCTTCCGTCGTTTCGCGTTTCCTGCGTCCCGGCGAACTCCGCCGTCAGAAATCGAAAAATATTCTGCGCCTCGCATTCCTCACGCTTCGCGCCGCGCTCGCTACCGGCGCGGTCATCCTTCTTCTTTCCCTCGGCATTAATCGCGGCTTGCCGGCCGACCGCGACATCGCCCCGCAACATTCCGGCGCCAGCATTCGCCGCTGGTCGGCCGAACTTCTCCAGAGCGTCGGCTATCGTCCGTACGCCGACCTCACTGAAGCCTCGCTCTCCACTCCACCAGCAAACGGTGATTGGAGCGACCAGGGTGTACCTTCGATTGAAGGCGCTCGCCTCAATCAAATCGATCTTCGTTTCGCCCGCGCCTATCGTGCGTTCCTGGCCAACGCAAAACTCTGGCGCGCCAATCTGGAAGGCGCGTATCTCTCCGAAGCCGATCTGCGCGGCGCCAACATGCGTGAAGCGTTCCTCCGCAACGCGATACTCGATCGCGCGCGCATCTCGCACACGCTTCTCGTCTCTTCCGATATCAGCGGAGCGAACTTGATCGGTGCCGATCTTCGTTCTGCCGACCTCTCTTACTGCAATCTCGAAAACTCACATCTCTCGAACGCGAAACTCAACGGTGCATCTCTCTATGCCGTGAATCTGCGCAGAGCCGAACTCACGCGTTCCGATCTAACCGGTGCCGATCTCCGCGACACGAAGCTTGAGCAATCGATTTTGTCCTTCGCCAATCTCCAACAAACCGATCTTTCTTCCGCGAAAATGGCGCAAGCCAAGCTCGGCGGCGCCCAGATGAAAGGCGCCATCCTTCTCGACGCCGACTTGAACGGCGCCGACTTACAAGGCGCATTTCTCACCGGCGCAGTCCTCCGCGACGCCGACATCCGCAACGCGACGTTGAGTGGCGCAGACCTCCGCGGCGCCAGCGGCCTCACCTCCACCCAACTCTGCACCGCCAAATACCGCGGCGCCCTCCTCGACCCCGACATGGAATCCGCCCTCCAATCCCAATGCCCGCAGTAAGCAACCTGGCCTCCGGGTGCCGCACCCTTAGTTTTTGAAGGGTGTGGGTTTTAGACTTCATTCACCTCTCTTCGAATCAACGCGACAAACGCACCTCGTTGAATCGCCACCCCGTACCCGCGATCGCTGCCCAGATCGCGGGGTGTAGATTCAACACGACCGCCATCCAATCCGAATCGCCACGAATCTATCCCGATTTTTCCGTGTAGGGGCGCAGCACGCTGCGCCCCAAGTCCGCACCATATAAGCCTCCATCTCCGATTCATTTTCCCCCGTTGGCCCGCACCCCCTCTCCGTTGTACCCTCTCGCCATTCCAAGCGCACCCGCGAGTGGCCCGTGCGCCAAAATCCAGGGAGCCTCATGTCCAATCAAAACTCCTCCTCCTCCAATATCTCCGGCCAAAATTCCCAGTCTGAAAATCCCTTCGATCGACGCACCTTCATTCAAGGTGCCGCAGCCGCAGGCATCTTGGGCGCCGCCGCCCTCTCCCTCCCCAATCTCACCCGTTCCGTCCTAGCCTCCGACGACCTCGACTCCATCCGCAAAGAAATCGAAAAGCGCCACGAAGAATCCGTCCACCGCCTCCAGGAATGGATCCGCCAGCCCAGCATCGCCGCCGAAAATCGCGGCATGAACGAAGGCTGCGAAATGACGATGCGTTTCCTTCGCGACGCCGGTTTCCAACAAGTCATCAAGGTTCCCACCGACG
>DATAMU010000386.1:0-3003 GCA_036266605.1 Candidatus Acidiferrum sp.
CGCGCGAGTTCTGAGTAAAATGCGGCGCGTTTTGCAAAATTAACTAGAACGTTTTCTGGGACTTCTTCGGTGCAGATCGCTGATCTAATTCTGCCAGTATTTGCGGTGATCGTAACGGGATGGGTCGTCGGCTACACCGGCTATCTATCGCGCCAGCTTTCAGACGCGCTGATTCACTTCGCCTACAACATCGCGATGCCGGCGCTCCTGATCGTCACGATCGCGCAAGAGCCGGGTCGTTCACTGATCAATTGGCGTTTTCTTGTCGCCTTTGGTGGCGGTTCTCTTCTCTGTTTCATTCTCGTGTTCGGCATGATGAGCATCCGCGGTTCGCGAAGTCTCGCGAGCCGAACGATGGACGGAATGGCCGCGTCGATGACGAATACCGGGTTCGTCGCGCTGCCGGTTCTGCAGGCGATCTACGGTCCGCGAGCCGTGCTGCCGGCTGCGATCGCGACGGTATTCGTGGCCGTCGTGATGTTTCCTTTGGCGGTGGTCTTGCTGGAAGTTGGTCAACGAAGCGTGGATGGCACACGCAAGAGCCCAATCACAACGATCAAACACGTCGTGCTGAACCCGCTCGTCATATCAACCTTGATTGGTATGCTTTTGTCGATCATGGGCCTGCACATGCCCCGGCCGGTCGCCGCTTATCTCGGAATTTTCGCGGATGCCCTCACGCCTTGCGCTTTGTTCGCAATTGGACTGGGACTATCGCTCGATGGATTGCGCGCCAATATTGGCCAAGCCTCGCTGCTCTCGGCCGTGAAGCTCGTCGTCATGCCTCTGATCGTGTACGGGCTGTGCTTGTCGCTGGGGCTCGATCCGCTCTACACCATTGCGGCTGTGATCTGCGCCGCCGTGCCAACGGCGAAGACGGTCTACATTCTGGCGGGAGAATATCACTGCGAGGAAATGATGGTCGCGTCTACGATTTCGCTGACGACGCTGGCTTCCGTCCTCTCGCTCGTGATCTGGCTGTACGCACTATCCGGACTCGCGACACATATCGCCGTTCGCTAAACAATCGCCGCTCAACGACAATTGTCGTTCGCTCGCGCCGATCCGTAATTCACATTTTGGTTGTCGGTAAATGTGAGGCACGGTCCCTTGCTAAACCCATCCTCACCTGCGCTGCAGCTTCCATCCACTAGTCCGCCAACGATTGTAGTGCCCGTTGGTCGGCGAGCTGCGCGCTCAGTTTGGCCAACGAATTCACATCATCCATAGTTCGACCACAGATGAACTATCAAGGCGGCAGCAGGTGGTAGGTTTCAGTTGGGGGGCGGGAATAGGGCCGCTTCCGATTGGATTTTCCACGTATCCAACCACCGTCAAAAGGAGACACTTCGTGAAGTCATTTGCAAACTACCGTTCAATTCTTTTCATCGGCATCGGCATCACCCTCTCTTCGGCATCCACATCATTCTCTCAAGACATGGGTCACCGGAAGACTGCACCATCGGAGTACAAGGCATCCGTGGAGGGCCTGGTGAGAGACGTCTCGTGTCCGATTCAGAATCACAAGTCGACCGCAATCGATTTCAACCTTGAGTGCGCAATAGCGTGTGCGAAGAGTGGCTCTCCTTTGGTCATCTTGACGAAGAACGGAGACATCTATTTTCCAATTTCCGATGAGATGCCTGATGCAAGTCAGCGCGAGAAGTTGATGCCTTTCGTCGGGAAGTATGTGCGTGTCAGCGGAACAGTCTTCGAGCGGAATGGCACGCGAGCAATCGCTATAAAGGACATCAACGAACTGAAGAACGTAAAGTTGAATCCCAAGGCAGGTGGCATCTAGCTCTGCCGCCTCTCCTCCGCTGAGCCTGGCGCGATTGTTAGTTTCCGGCTTAGCTGTTCGAACGAACCGCCTGGAAGCTTTCTTTACCCTCAAGCAAGTGTTGGGTTCAAGATTTAGTGGAGTAGTCGGATTCCTTCGATTTCGCGATTATGAATCAGAAATGTCAATTCGGATGGTTGCGGCAATCTTTTCGGCACACATATTCGACGCTATTGAGAAATAGCATTTACATGAATCTTTTGGAAGGAATGGCGGGGACGACGAGACTCGAACTCGCGACCTCTGCCGTGACAGGGCAGCGTTCTAACCAACTGAACTACGTCCCCACTGAAGGTGAATCGTCACTTGGTGGGCACTGAAGGATTTGAACCTTCGACCTTTCGGGTGTAAGCCGAACGCTCTAACCGCTGAGCTAAGCGCCCTATTGCAGAAATAATCGTACAGGAAGCGCGTAAGTTGGTCAACGGATTGACACGCTTTCGCGCAAGAAAATCGCGGCGGCGCGCGGAATCGATCGCATCTCGGTCGGCGCCCTCGCAAATTCAACTGAATTGCGGCAACCCACTATTTTCCGTGAGACAGATACGGAACGAAGCCCTTCGTTTTCGTGTGGAGCTTGTAAACGCCATGCGTCGCGGTGATGTAGAGCGTATCGTAGTGCGGCCCGCCCCATGCGAGGTTGGCGGGTTGTTCGGGCATCGCAATCGTGCCGATGTGGTGGCCCTGGGGATCCCACACCCAGATGCCTTTTGGCCCGGTAACGAAAATATTTCCTTTGCGATCGACGCGCATACCGTCGGGAACGCCTTCGCCCTTGTTTCCCTTCTCTTCTCCGAAAATGCGGCCGTTCGCGAGAGTGCCGTCCGGTTGAACGTCGTAGACGCGAATATTCTTTTCCGCGCTGTCGTCGACGTAAAAACGCTTGCCGTCGGGTGAGAAAGCTAAACCGTTCGGTTGCGTCAGATCTTTTGTGAGCAGCGTGACCTTGCCGCTGTCGTCGAGCCGATACACGCCCTGATACGGGATTTCCTGCGGTTCGCCTTTCACAAGGTCGAGGGTCGGATCGGTGAAATAGATTGCACCGTCTGGACCGATGACGACATCATTCGGGCTGTTCAGTTTTTTCCCTTCGAAGTGATCGGCGAGTACGGTGTACTTGCCGTCGGGTGTGATTCGAATGATGGCGCGCAGGACGCTCGCGG
>DATAMU010000387.1:0-3471 GCA_036266605.1 Candidatus Acidiferrum sp.
GGTACTTTGCGGTCGCAAAGGCTGGCGACGTACAGCAACAGCGTGGCGACGTAAAGTCGCCGCTACCTGCCCTTTGCGGCTACGGTCTTGACGTCCGAGCCAGGTTTTTGTCTTAGGGCGGCCAGAAATTTATCGACGGGCAGGGTATTGATGACGTTGGACTTCTCGAGCCAAGCCCGCCGCGCCGTCGTCACCCCGTACTTGATGTACGGCAGGTGCATGGTGTTGTGCGAGTCCGTCGAGATGACCACCTTTACGCCGCGCTCCTTGCACATCCGCAGGTACACGTCGCGAAGGTCCAGTCGTTCAGGGTAGGAGTTGCACTCCATCGCTACGCCGTTTTTCGCACAGGCATCTAAGACCTTTTCCATATCGTAGTCGAACGAATCGCGGACAAGCAGACGGCGGCCCGTGGGGTGACCGATGATCTGGCAGTAAGGATTTTCGATCGCGGCCAACATGCGGTCGGTCATCGCCGCGCGATCCAACTGCATGTAGGAGTGAATCGAGCACACGACCACATCGAGTTGAGCAAGGATTTCGTCGGAGTAGTCGAGATCCCCGTCCTTGAGAATATCGACCTCCGAGCCGGCAAGGACGCGGATCCCAAGCCCCTTGGCATCGATCGACCGCAGCTTTTTGATATGAGCGACGACGCGCTTCTCGTCGAGTCCATTCGCAATCGTCACCGACTTTGAATGGTCGGTCATCGCAATGTATTCGTGACCGAGCGCCTTGGCAGCTTCGGCCATCTGCTCGATGGTGTGCTTGCCGTCGCTGGCGGTCGAGTGCATTTGCAGATCGCCCTTCATGTCCGAAAGCTCAATCAACTTGGGTAACTTGTGAGCTTCCGCCGCGGCGATTTCGCCGGTGTTTTCGCGAAGCTCGGGCGGGATGTAGTCGAGCTTCAGCTTCGCGTAAATCTCTTCCTCGGTGCGGCCCGCGACCGGCTTTTCGCCTTTCAGCGTTGCCAGCGTGTACTCGTTCAGCGTGAAACCCATGTCATTCGCACGGCCACGCAACTTGACGTTGTGCTCCTTCGAGCCGGTGAAGTACAGCAACGCCGCGCCAAAGCAGTTCTTATCCAGCAGCCGCACATCGACCTGTAAGCCGTTGTCGAGATTGAAGCTGACTTTGTTCTCGCCCTTTGCCAACACCTGATCGATTCGCGGATAGGCGAGAATGTGCGCCGCAATCGCGTCGATTTCCTTCTGACCGGTGAAGCCATCCGCGAGCGTGAGCAGCAAATCGAGATCACCGACGGTTTCGCGCCCACGCCGCAACGAACCGGCTGGAGTCACCGACTCAACGCCTTTCGGATACTTATCGATGTGCTCGATGATCTGCGCGGCCGCATTTTCGGCGGTGTCGAGCCGGAATCGCCCGGTCGAACGCTTGTGCGTCTCGACCGCCTTGAGAATGTTTTGCTCGCTCTTCTCGCCGAATCCAGGCAGGTCGCGAAGCTTGCCGTCCTTGGCCAGCTTCTCGACATCAGCAACAGTCGCCGCTTTAAAGTTCGACCATAGGAACGCGACCTTTTTCGGTCCAAGCGATTGCAGATTCAAAATATCGAGCAATGTAACTGGAAATTTCTTTAGCAATTTCTTGCGCAGGCTGTAGTCGCCCGTCTTTAGGATCTCTTCGATGTGCTCGACCATCCGCTCGCCGATGCCGGGAAGCTCTTCGAGCTTGCCGGGTTCCTTCGCAAGCTGCTCGATCGACTCATGCATCCCTGCGATGAGTTCGGCGGCTTTTTCGTACGTTCGGTACCGCCCGATAATTGCGCCGTCGATTTCGAGAAGTTGTGCGGTTTCTCGGAGGATTCGCGCGAGGGTTTTGTTGTCCATGCGGGAATTATAGAGCGAGAAGGGCAGAGCGTACATATTCGCGGCTGGCCGAGAGCATCGCTAAAAATTAAAGGCCGGCGAAGAATCCGCCGGCCAATATTATTGCTGTCTGTTTCGGGCTTAGCTCGCCTTTTGAACGTTGGCAGCCTGAGGGCCCTTGGGCCCCTGAACAATCTCAAACTCGACCGGATCTCCTTCCTGCAGAGTGCGATAGCCATCGCCCGTGATTGCAGAGTAATGGACGAAAACGTCGGGACCGTCGTCGCGTCCTATAAACCCGTAACCTTTTGAATTATTGAACCACTTTACCGTTCCTCGCACCGAGATTCCCCTCCCGTAGTTGCGACTGAGATTGAAAAACCTAACGGCCCCCGGCTAGACGCACCAACACCCCCAGCCGTTGGAAACTGAAATGTCGCGGAGTGTATGCAGAAAAGTGCAGGCAGTCAAGGGAGCAAAGAGAGCGGTTGGTAAAGCGAGCACGCCATTTTTCCCAGTATTAAACGGTTTAGATAATAGGCGAGGGAATTGATGGCTTTGCGAACAGAAATGAAATTAGTTCGCAACAAGTTACGCATCTTTGGTCGCGCTCTGCTTGGCGAAATCGCGTTTTACGAGATTCATGACTTTGGACGTACGGGCACGCCTGACTTCGTGGGCGGAAACATGTGGTTGGTAAACCAAGAGCGATTTGCGTTGCGTTTAACATATCGTGTGCTCGATTGCGTTCCGCAAGCGATTGCCGAAAAAGTGGCGCTCATTCGGTGCCCTTATTGAGGAACTTCATCGGGCGCAAAATCTGGAACAAATTGTTGTAATCGTCGGTCCAAACTCGCAGCTTTGGCGGAACCTCGACGGAATCCTGCAATGTTGTTTCATCGAGCTTGAGCAAAAAGTCTTGATTGCGCGTCAAAAGCATCCAGTCGGAAGCGTCGATGAGCTTCCGTGAGTCGTCATTGTTCGAGATAAAGCGGGACTCGCATCCGGCATCGTCCGCCAACAACTTCACGACTGGGTTGAGGTCGAGATAGGTGTTCGAGGTGTGGATGGCGAGGATCCCGTCAGGCTTCAGCCGCCGCAGGTAAAGAGCCACCGCTTCGCGCGTGAGCAAGTGGACCGGGATGGCATCGCCCGAGAATGCGTCGATGACGAGGACGTCGAACTTTTCCGGCTCGTCCGCAGCCAGTGACAGCCGGGCGTCGCCCATCCGAATCGCCAGATCGACGCCGTCCTTCCGGGCATTTTCCAGATAGGAAAATTCATCGTTCGCGATTTGGACGATGAGCGGATTGATCTCGTAATAGCGCAGGACGTCGCCCCGGCGAGCGTAAGCCGCGATCGTGCCGGTGCCTAGCCCGACGACGCCGATGTGGCGTGTAGGCTGTTTGAAGAAGTCCAATGCAAGTCCGACACCGGATTTCCGCCCATAGTACGTCGTCGGTTCGGAGTTTCTCGGTGGATCGGCGTACTGCGCGCCGTGCTCAATCATTCCATGGTAAAGCGTGTGATATCGCTGCTTAAGCCAGTCGTAATGGAGTTGGACGCGCAAGCTGCCGTAAAAATTGCGGGCGACGAGGATGGAGTTTTTCTCGTAAGCGTGAACGTGGTACGCAAGCACCGCAAC
>DATAMU010000388.1:0-2805 GCA_036266605.1 Candidatus Acidiferrum sp.
CGACTTTTACCTCGATCTCGATAAGGATTTTACGAACAGCGTGCCCGAACTGAAAGAGGCTTTGGAGCGTATCGATTCGCGCGGGAGCACGGCGCTTTACGATGCCGTGATCGGATCGCTGGATCACGAGAAGAAGGGCCATAAGGATAAAAAAGTATTGCTGGTGGTCACCGACGGCGAAGACAACACCAGCCACAGCACCTTGGAGAAAACGATTCGCGAGATTCAGAGGACCGATACGGTGATTTATACGATCGGTTTGTTGGGCGAAGAGAACAAGAAAAACGCGAAGCGCGCGAAAAGGGCGTTGGAAGACATCGCGAAGGCTTCGGGCGGACTTTCGTTTTTTCCTGAGAATGTCGCGGACGTGAAAGAGATTTGCGAAAACGTCGCGCACGACATTCGAAATCAGTACACGCTGGCGTACTACCCGACGAATGCGAAGCGTGATGGGACGTTCCGCGCCGTGCAGGTGGATGTGATTCCGCCGCGCGGGCGAGGCAAGCTGACAGCGCGGACGAGGAATGGGTATTACGCGCCGGGCGGGGCGAATTCCGGTAATTAGCTCCTAACTGCGAATTCCTTCGCCGCTTTTCGTTAGTTCACAACTACAAATTGTTGAGAAAGCTCGTTCCGTGGGGAATGGAAGCGCCGAAGTTTGCGGCGATGGTCTGGCCCATGTCGGCGAGAGTATCTCTCGTCCCGAGGTTTGGGCCGATTTTGTTGTGCGGCGTGTAGGCGAGGATGGGCACGTATTCTCGCGAGTGATCGGTTGTCTTCCAGCGCAGATCGGGGTCACATCCGTGGTCGGCGGTGATGATCAGCAGGTCTGACGGGCCGAGCCGCTTGAGAAACTCGGCGAGGAGGGAATCGAACTCTTCCAGCGATTTCGCGAAGCCTTCGACGTCTTTTCGATGGCCGTACAGCATGTCGAAATCGACCAGATTGCAGAAGAGCAGACCACGCTGCCTTTCGCGAGCCGCGGCAGAGAGCTTCTGCATGCCGTCGGCGTTGCCTGTTGTGGTGACGTAGTCTTCGACGCCGCGCCCATTGTAGATGTCGTGAATCTTACCCACGCCAAAAACAGGGATGGAGCGATCCTTCAGCACGTCGAGCAGCATCGGCTTCGGCGGCTCGACGGCGTAGTCGTGGCGCCGCGTCGTGCGAACGAAATTTCCAGAGGGACCTGTAAATGGACGCGCGATGACGCGACCGACTCGATTGGGGCCATCGAGAAGTTTTCGTGCGAATTCGCACATGCGATACAGCTCGGCGATGGGAATGACGTCTTCATGCGTCGCGATTTGAAAGACGCTATCGCCGGACGTGTAGACGATCGGCTTCCCGGTTCGAACATGTTCCTCCCCCAACTCCTTGATGATTTCGGTTCCCGAGGCCGGCTTGTTCCCGATCGTGCCGCGGCCGATCTGTTTTTCGAACTCCTCGATGATTTCACGCGGGAAACCGTGCGGATAGACCGGGAAGGCTTGGTCGAGCCAGATTCCCGCCATCTCCCAATGGCCTGTGGTGGTGTCTTTTCCCGGCGAGTGCGTCGCGCCTTTCCCGAACGCGGCGGCGGGATTTGCCGGCGGCGTCAGGTGCTTGAGCGGTGCGATATTGGAGAGGCCCATCTGGACGAGCGTCGGAATTTGTAGCGGCCGGGACTCGGCGATGTGGCCAAGTGTGTTTCGGCCGACGTCGCCATACTCGGCGGCGTCGGGCAGCGGGCCGATGCCCACGCTGTCGAGAACGATCCAGATGACGCGTTCGAACTTTGTCATCAACAAACTCCAAGGCGGAACGGTCTGACTCTAGCATAGGCGCGAACCCGCGCCGGATACTGCTTCACCACAGCGCATCTGAGGATTGCGTCATGCGAGCACTCGAGGCTATCCTTCCGCCCGTCAATCACTTAGCGGTGTGAAATCGAGATTTCGGAAACATTTGCCAAATCGCTGCGTATGAATAGGTACCGAGGTCCGCGATGCCCGAAAACGTCCAACACGAGCGCCCGCCGCTGGTCTTTCCGATCGTTCTGATCATCGTGGGAGCGCTGTTTCTCTACGCAAACTATCGCCCGGCTTTCGATCCCTGGTACGTCATGAAGACGTACTGGCCGCTCATTCTGATTTTTGTTGGTCTCGCCAAGATTGTTGATTCCACTCGCGCGCGTCGATACGGCGCGACCGGGACCGCACCAAGTTCGATCGGTCCGACGATCGGAGCGGTTGCGTTCGTCATCGTCGTGTTCGTTCTGATCTTCCATTCGCGCGCGTTTTCACACGGGCGGCGTTACTCGTCGAACGTGAAGCACGAAAATCAACACATCGATTTGCAGGGCGCCAATTCGATCGATGCATCGATTCAGTCGCCGGCCGGATTGCTGACCGTGGATGGCGGTTCGAGCCGCGCGCTCGAGGCGGATTTCAGTTTCGCGGAATCGTATGGCGCGCCGGTTGTGGATTATCACGTGTCGTCGGGTATCGGCCAGATCAACGTGACGCAGGACCATGACTCGCCGCACTTTGGCGTATCGCACAATGATTGGAATCTGCGGTTCAACGATGAAATACCGCTGGAATTGAAAGTGGAAATGGGAGCGGGAGAGGGCCGATTGCATCTCCGCGATGTTCCAGTGACGCGACTGACATTGAATATGGGCGCGGGGCGGGTGCTGGTCGATCTCACCGGCAACCGCAAGAAAGATGTCGATGCCGACATCCAGGGCGGCGTGGGTGAGGCGACGGTGCGGCTGCCGCGAAACGTGGGAGTCGTCGCTCACGCTTCGGGCGGAATCGGTGGGAT
>DATAMU010000389.1:0-4230 GCA_036266605.1 Candidatus Acidiferrum sp.
CGACGGCAGCGCCCTCGAAATCAAAACCTTCGACGCCCACGACGGCCAAGGCCTCAGCCTCGCGCATATCGCCGGCATCCGCACCGGCGTCATCACCGGACGCGGCAGCGCAGCCCTCCGCCGCCGCTGCCAGGAGCTCAGCATCGAATTCGTCTACGAAAAGCAGCCCCACAAAATCGCCGCCTTCGAAGAAATCCTCAAAAAATCCGGTGCCAAAGAATCCGAAGTCGCCTATTTAGGTGACGATCTTCCCGACCTAACCGTAATGCGCCGCGTGGGTTTCGCCGTCGCCGTCGGCGACGCCGCCCCCGAAGTAAAATCCGCCGCTCACTACGTCACCTCCGCCATCGGCGGCAAAGGCGCCGCCCGCGAAGTCGTCGAAGTCCTCCTCAAATCCCGCAACCTCTGGAACCAAATGATCGACAAAGCCCGTGCCTAACCGGCAGTCGGGTGCCGCACCCTCAGAAGTCAGAGGGTGCGGTTTAGACTCAACTTCAACCGCGATCTTTTCCATCACTATCCGCCTCAGCGCAATCTCCGCGCTCTCTGCGCCTCTGCGTTATCTTTCTCTTCCTCTTCCCTTTCGACTCTCAACTTTCGACTGTCAACTTCTTCTCCTCACTCATACCTCAGCGCCAACACCGGATCCACCTTCATCGCCCTTCTCACCGGCACCCAACACGCCACCATCGCCACTCCCGCCAATAAAACCGCCACTCCCACATACGTCCACAAATCAAACGGCGCCACCCCCACCAACAGACTCTTCATCGCCCGCGCCCCGGCAATCGCTCCCACAAATCCCACTACGATCCCCGCCCCCACCAGCGAAAATACCTGCCGCAAAATCATTCCCATGATCTCCACTGGCCGCGCGCCGAGCGCCATGCGAATCCCAATCTCATTCGTCCGCTGTCCCACGACATACGACATCACTCCGTACGTTCCCACCGACGCCAGCAGCAACGCCAGTCCGGCCATCATCCCCAACAACACCGCCTCATAACTCGTCTCCTGCATCGACTCCTTTACGAGTTCCGGCATCGTTTGCGCATTGAAAAGCGCCAGATTCGGATTCAACGATTTCACCGCCGCGCGCAACGTCGGAATCGCCGACTCTGGCTGCCCCGCCGTCCGGATCACCGCATAAAACGGGCGCGAAGGCCCCGACATATCCCACGCCAGCGCAAAGTATCCCTCAGGCATCGCCGCATCCCGCAATCGCTGTTGCTTCACGTCGCCCACAACTCCCACGACCCGAAACTTCACGAAATTCTCAAAGATCTTCCCGATCGCGCTCTGATTCGGCCAAAACGTTTTCGCCATCGTCTGGTTGATGACCGCCGGAATCACATACTTCGCTGCGACCCTCTTCGTTTCTTTGTCATCCGTCAGCGGCGCAATCTCGCGTATCAACTTCGCCGTTGTGTCGAAATCTTCCGGCGACAAATTGCGCCCGTCCAAAAATGGAATGCTCATCACCTGAAAATAGTCCGCGCTGATCGTCGACCATTCCACCAGCGGCCCCGTCATACTGTCCTCTTGCTGTCCCGGAATCGTCACGTATCCGTTGTTCCCGCCGCGCAGCGGCAATTTCGACGTGATCGCCGCCGCCTCGACTCCCGGCGAATTCTTCAGTTTTTCCACGAGCGGCTCGTAAAACCCCATTCCCTGATCCAATGTCGTGTACTGCTTCTCCGGCAATCGAATCGCCGCCGTCAGCACATGCTCTCCGCGCACTCCAATCTCCGTCGCCTTCAGGTGCGAAAAAGTTCGCAGCAGCAATCCGGCTCCTGCAAGCAGGGCCAGCGACAGCGCAATCTCTCCCGCGACGAGCACGCTCCGTAGCCGCTGTCCTTTGTGCGATCCGCCCGCGCCCGCGATACCCCGCGACTTCAACGCTTCCAAAGAACTCACTCCGACCGATTGCAGTGTCGGCGCCAGGCCGAACACCACCCCCACTCCGATGCACACCAGAAACGTAAACGCGAGCGGCATCACATCCACGGCCAGCGGATTCGGCTGCGGCACCGTGTCGGCCAGCAACTTCCGCATCGCCGCAACGCCGCCGAACGCGATCGCCACTCCGAAAGCTCCGCCAACCAGCGCCAGCAAAACGCTTTCCGTTAAAAGCTGCCGCACCAGCCGCCCGCGACTAGCACCTAGCGCACCGCGCACCGCAATTTCGCGCTTCCTCGCCGTCGCCCGCGCCAACAAAAGATTCGCCACGTTCGCGCACGCAATCAGCAGCACCAGCCCGACGGCGCCAAACAAAATCAATATCTGCGACGAGAAATTCCCAACCAGATCGTCGTGCAGCGGCGTCACGATCGCATCCACGTTCCGGTTGGTGTTCGGAAACTGCTTCTCATAACCTTCCGCGATCGCTTTCAAATCCTCACGCGCCTGCGCGATTGTCACACCGTCTTTCACCCGTCCGATCGCATTCCAACTGTGTGATCCGCGCGTGCCCAAATTCTTCAACGACATATCCAGTGGCGCCCACACCTGCGAGTCCGCCGGCAACCGGTACCAAGCCGGCATCACGCCCACAATCGTGTAGGGCTCGCCATCCAGTGTCACCGTTTGGTTCACGATATCGCGCGATCCGCCGAATCGCGATTTCCAAAACGAGTTGCTCAGAACCGCGACATGATTCGCTCCCTTCTGATCTTCGCCCGGAGCAAACGTCCTTCCCAGTTGCGGTCGTACGCCAAGCAATTCGAAAAAGTTCGGCTCCACGCGCGTGACCGTCGCGCCTTCCGGCGAATCTCCTGTCGAAAGATTCGCCCGCGACGGCCACGAATACAGCGCCATGTCCGCGAATCCTTTGTTGTACTTTTTCCAATCCAAATAGTCTTCGCCCGTAAGCGGATACGAACCTGGCGCGCTCTCGGTCTGGTAGAGCGCCACAACTTTCTCCGGCGCGCGAAATGGCAGTGGCTTCAGCAGCGTCGCGTTCACAACCGAGAAAATCGCCGTGTTCGCGCCGATCCCCAATGCCAGCGTCAGAATCGCGATCACCGTGAATCCCGGCGCATTCCGCAGCACCCGCCCCGCATATCGGACGTCCTGCGCCAGATCGTTCAACCAATTCGTCTTCCGCGTCTCTCGGCATTCTTCTTTCATCGCTTCCACTCCCCCAAACTCAATCAGCGCCGCCCGTCGCGCCTGCGCCGGCGTCATCCCCGCCCGAACGTTCTCCGTCGTCTGCCGCTCGATATGAAACGCCAACTCGTCGCTCAGCTCCCGCTCGCTCGCCCCGCGACGAAACAGCCCGCGAATCGCCATCCTCACCATGTCGTAAATCCTCATCGCAACCTCACCCGCCAACTTCGCTAATCTCGATTACTCGCCCCCGATTTCCGCTCCTCGATCATTTGCTCTAACTCCCCAGTTCTCGACCATTCGCCCCAATCTTCAGGTCCGGGCTCGATCCGTCCGGATTTGTGGGTCGTACCTTTAGGTACGACATAAACCCAACCAAATGAGGGGCTTTAGCCCCTGAAGCCTCAAACCACTGGTGTGCCATGTACACTCCGCGCGTCCGCAAACCCTTTAGAATCACATCCTTGCACAACGCGCACGAGCAACCTCTTTAGAATGACATCCTTGCGAAAAAACACCGGGTGGGGAGGGGGGCCTTCCATGCTCCATCCCGTTTTGGTCCTTCCCGTTTTAGGGCTGGCTCTCCTTCAGCACCATTCCAATCGCCGCCGAGAGCCTCTCCCAATTCGCCTCTTCCTCCCGCATGTACTTCTTCCCCGCCCGCGTCAGCGAGTAATACTTCGCCTTCCGGTTGTTCTCCGACTCGCCCCACTCCGCCCGAATCCACCCGTTGTTTTCCAGCCGGTGCAGCGCCGGATACAACGCCCCTTGATTCACCAGTAGCACGTCCTTCGACACCTGCTTGATCCGCTGCGCGATGGCCCACCCGTGCATCGCCTCCAGCGCCAACGTCTTCAAAATCAGCAAATCCAGCGTCCCCTGCACCAAATCCGTTGGCTTCCCCACTCGCATCTCCAATCGCCGTCTCCATGACATACGAAGCGGCGCAAATATAAGTTCCCCTAATTCATTGACAGGACCCTACTCCACCTTCCTGTCAATCGTCAAGGGGAGTGATTTGGCGACCGCCCTTGCGGGCAACTCGTGGCCGCATGCCGCAGGCAAATCATGTCCGGGCGCGGCACTGCTGCGCCCCAAGTCCGCAAGAATCACTCGCCCCCC
>DATAMU010000390.1:0-3716 GCA_036266605.1 Candidatus Acidiferrum sp.
TGCTCGGCGCGCGCGAAGTGATTCCGCGGATGCTCGATCTATTCGAGGAATTCGGAGTCGCCGCGACTTGGGCGACTGTCGGTTTTCTTTTCGCGAAAAATCGCCGAGAGCGAGAAGAGTTTTCTCCGTCGATTCGGCCGGCCTACAAAAATCCCAAATTCGACGCATACGCCGAAACCACCGGCGACAACGAAGACGACGACCCGATGCACTACGCGTCGAGTCTGATCGCGCGCATCGCAAAAACTCCAAAGCAGGAAATCGCCACTCACACGTATTCGCATTACTACTGCCAGGAACCCGGTGAAACGCTCGAGGCGTTCGCAGCCGATATCGCGAGCGCCGTCGCGATTGGCCGCCGCTACAGTTTCGACATTCGCTCGATCGTTTTCCCGCGCAATCAATTCCGCGCCGGCTACGAATCCATTCTGAAAGACGCTGGGATCGCCTGCTACCGCGGCAACGAACCGAACTGGATGTATCGCCCGCGCCCTCGCGATGAAGAGACACTCGCGGTGCGGGCCCCGCGGCTGCTCGACGGCTACATCTCACTGTCCGGCCCCAAATACGTTCGCTGGGAAGAAATCGCGCAGTCTAGCGGTATACACGATGTGCGCGCCAGCATGTTTCTACGCCCCTACTCGACACAGCGAAAAAGCCTCGAGCCGATCCGTCTCCGACGCATCGCCGGCGGCATTCGCGCGGCGGCGAAAAATCGTGGAATTTTTCATCTTTGGTGGCATCCGCACAATTTCGGAAAGAACATCGCTGAGAACATCGAATTTCTCCGTAATGTCCTGAAAGTTTTTGCAGAACAGCGACAAGTTCACGGTATGCAGTCGCTTACGATGATTGACGTGGCCTCTCTTGCGCCTGCCATCGCAGGTTCAGCCGCAAAATCCGTGCGCGAAATGCCAACGGAATTGGAGCGCGTTTCGTGATCGGCGTCACTCACATCATCGCGGGCTTGGCCCCCGACGGCGCCGAGAGGATGCTCCACCGCCTCGTCTCGAGCATGGATGCGAACCGCTTCGAAAATGAAGTTATTTCACTGACCGACCTCGGCCCGATGACAGAGAAATTCCGGGCGAGCGGAATTCGCGTGCGCGCCCTGGGCATGAGCCGTGGGAGCGCCAATCCGTACTATCTCGCGAAGCTCGCCGGGTGGCTGCGCAAACTACCCGATCAGCAAATCATTCAGACGTGGATGTACCACGCCGACTTGGTCGGCGGTCTCGCGGCGAAGCTCGCCGGTTGCGCTGGTCTCGTCTGGAATATTCGGCACAGCGAGTTGCATCCCGGCGTAGACAAGCGACATACGATCTGGACCGCGAGGGCATGTGCGGCCTTGTCGAGCCGCCTTCCACGCCGCATTATCTGCGCATCGGAGTCTGCGCGTACGTTCCACGAAAAGCTCGGCTACGCACACGATCGCATGGTGGTCATCCCCAACGGATTCGATCTCGATCTCTTCCGTCCCGATGACTTCGCGCGTCGAGCGATTCGCAACGAATTCGGTATCTCTGACTCGACTCTGCTGATCGGCTACGTCGCCCGCAAGCATCCTGTGAAAGACCACCGCACTTTCCTCGAAGCTGCGGGACTGCTTCACAAACAATTTCCGGATGTCCGCTTCGCTCTCTGCGGCGACGGCGCCACGCGGCAAGACTCCGAACTCAAAGATTGGTCCGAGGCAGCCGGAGTGCGAGAAGTTTGCCTCTTCCTCGGACGCCGCGACGACATCCCCAGCGTCATCAACGCGTTCGACATAGCCACCTCCAGTTCCACCAGCGAAGCCTTCCCGAATGCGCTGGCTGAAGCCATGGCCAGCGGTATCCCCGCGGTCGTCACCAACGTGGGCGACTCCCGCTCGATCCTCGGCGAAACCGGCTCGGTCGTGCCTCCCAAAGACCCCAAAGCGCTGGCTCAGGCTTGGGCTGGCCTCATCCAGGCTGGTCCCGACCTGCGCGAACGCCTCGGCGAAGCCGCTCGTGCTCGTGTCCAGACCCATTTCTCGATGCCAAACGTCGTCCATCGGTACGAAGAGCTGTACACCGAAATTGACGCTTCCTTGGCGCCGGCCGTCCAGAAACGCGATAAGGACCTTGCTGAACACCCGACCCTCCGTTCCAAAGCCTCGACCACCCGGCCGTCCGTATCCGGTGGCAAGCCTCGAATACTATTCGTAGATAACGACGTTAACTCCTTTTATGCCTATAGGATAGACCTCGCTTTAGCTGCCCGGGATGCCGGTTTCGACGTTCACGTCGCGGCCCCCCAAGGAAAAGCGGCCGGAATCCTTCGCTCCGAGGGCCTCCAATACCACCCTATCCCGATGACTCGAAGCGGCTTAGCCCCGTGGAAAGAGTTTTCCACTATTTCTACTTTGTTTCGCCTGTACCGAAGGACAAAACCCGACCTCGTTCACCATCTCCGACTTAAACCCGTTCTTTACGGTGGTTTAGCGGCCTACGGGGCGCGAGTACCAGCGGTAGTCGGATTGCTCACAGGTCTAGGGTACGTCTTTATTGCGGAGTCCCGCAGGGCCCTGGTGATACGCAAACTGGTCGTCCTGAGCTGTAAGGTAGCCTTCCGGCACAGCAACCAGCGCATCGTTTTCCAGAACCCCGACGATCAAGGCGTGTTTATTCAAAACAAGATCCTCCCCGCGGCTCAGACTGTTTTGATCAAAGGCTCTGGTGTCGACGTCCACACGTACGTCCCGACCCCGGAGCCCGAAGGTACCCCCGTCGTGGTCCTCGCTTCCCGGATGCTCCGGGACAAGGGAGTGGTTGAGTTCGTCGAGGCCGCCCGGGAGCTTCGGGAAACCGGCACTTCAGCCCGATTCGTTCTTGTAGGTGACACCGATCCCGGCAATCCCACTGCGGTCAGTGCCGAACAGCTTCAGGCATGGGCCGATGAAGGCGTCATCGAGTGGTGGGGCCACCAGAGCGACATGCGCAAGGTCTTGTCACAGTCGAACATCGTCTGCCTTCCGTCCTTGCGCGAAGGCGTCCCAAAGGTTCTCATTGAAGCAGCGGCCTGTGGCCGCGCCATCGTTACAACGGATGCCCCAGGGTGCCGCGAAATCGTGCGCGAAGGCGAAAACGGCCTGCTCGTGCCGGTTCGCAACAGCAAAGCCCTGGCTGACGCCCTTCGGCTTCTGATTGAAAGCGCCCCGCTCAGAGCGCTGATGGCAGCAAAAGGCCGCGAGATCGCGGTCGAAGAATTCTCGGTCGAGCGCGTGGTCAACGAGACGCTCGGCGTCTATCGCGAATTGCTCGCGGCAAGCGGTCCGCGCGGTTCGCAGCAGCAGCTCAATATCGTGGAGCAACAGGCTCGATGACGACGGAAACCATCAATAGCGGCGACAAAGTGAAGCGCGCCTTCGACTTCACGCTTTCGCTGATCGCCTTGATCGTGCTCAGCCCGGTGCTGATCGCCGTGGCGCTGATCATCAAGTTCGGTTCGCCCGGACCCGTTTTCTACCGCGGCTTGCGCATCGGTTTGAAAGGCCGTCCCTTCCACATCTGCAAGTTCCGCACGATGGTGATCGACGCCGAAAAGCTCGGCGGATCGGCAACGGCCGAAGACGATCCCCGCATTACGCCGATCGGCAAGTTTTTGCGCCGTCACAAACTCGACGAGCTTCCCCAATTCCTCAACGTCTTTTTTGGCGACATGAGTCTCGTCGGCCCCCGGCCCGAAGTCGAGAA
>DATAMU010000391.1:0-3724 GCA_036266605.1 Candidatus Acidiferrum sp.
GTACACTATCGCGAAGTCTTGTTGCTCAGATTCCGCGAAGATATGCAGCTCGATGAAATCGCCAAAATTCAAGCGACACCGATTTCGACGGTGAAATCGCGCTTGTATCGCGGACTGGAAGCACTCAAAGGTTTGTTGGCAGGCGGTGCGGCGTGAACTCGCAAGAAAACAATTTCAATGAATCACACGCTCGCGCCGAATCGCTCATCGCGAAAGAGCGCATTGAAGGTCTTGCGCCGACAGAGCAGGAGTGGCTCGCCGCTCACCTTCGCGAGTGTGCACAGTGCAGCGCTACCGCGGAAGCGACGCAGCAGGCGTTGCGGTCGTTGCTTTCGTCGCACATCAGCGCGCCTCGCGGCTTGGCCGCACGCACGCAGTTCCGCGTCCGCCTGCGCGCGCAAGAGATGCGCTCCGTTCGTCAGCCACGCTGGCGGCTCGTATACATGATGTGCGGAGCATCGTGGGTTGCAGGCGCAGCGACCGCGCCGTACATCTGGCGCGGCCTGGAGTGGCTCGGTCATCGCGTTGGCGCGCCGGATCTGGTCTGGAAGATGGGCTTCGGCGTTTGGTGGGCTTTGCCGGCGATCATCGCCGCAGCGATTTTGTTCGCCGAGAACGCGGGGACGCGAGCCTCTCGCGTCAATCTGAATGAGAATTTATAACCGCGGGAGACTTTGTAGCGGCGACTTTACGTCGCCACTCCCCGGCCGAGTGGCAGAAGCGGAGACAACGGAAATGACGGAGCTTCAAAAAGTGAGTGAATCCTGGAACGACCGCATGCGCCTCATTCGCTTCCGCCGCAAGCGCGAAAAAGGCCTGCGATTCTGGCAGGAATTCAAGCTGGTCCCGGCGTGGCTGCGATGGACCGTCGCCGCTCTCTATGTCCTCGCGCTCGTGATCGCGACCGTCGTCAATCTGAATCCGGAATGGAACGATGGCCAGGTCTTTCCGCCGGAACTGTCCCACAATCCTGCGCTGGCAACCTTGGCGCTGTCCGGGCTCGTCACGTTGGTCGCGCTTTTCCTCTCCAGCTGGATCTTCATGACCGCATATGTGAACCGCGACGCTAAACGCCGCGGCATGAGTTCCGCGCTCTGGACATTCCTCGTCATCGTCCTTTCGCCCGCATATTTCGCAATCGGCTTCATCCTCTATTTCTTGATGCGCCAGCCGCTTCCCTACGCCTGCCCGCAGTGCAGCAAGATGGTCGGAGCGCGGTTCAACTTTTGCCCCAACTGCAAATGTAACCTGCATCCCTCCTGCCCACAGTGCAAACAGGAAGTCGCCGAGGACGACAAATATTGCCCGAACTGCGCGTGCGATTTGCACGCAGTTCCGCCGGTCGAACTCGCGAATCCAACTTTGCCTGCTTTAGAAAGCTGAGCACGCCGCGCATCAGCGCGGCGCCCCACAACCTCGCCGCACGCTTCGCCCCAGTCCCCATCCAACCGCCAAGAAACCCACCCGCATCGAAATCTTGCGGTAGGGGTAAACCCATCTGGTATCTTGGCTTTGGGAGAAAGTGTGATGAATAAGCTTTCGAGGACTTGGATTAATGCGATCGCGGTGGCCGCAATGGCTGCGTGCTTCGCCACGACGCCGGCTCGGGCAACACAGCAAGCGGCGGCTCAGCCAACCGAGAATCAGGACGCAAAAGACATCAAAGCGTTCGTTCTCGATCAGACCAAGTTCGACCAGATCACCGCGAGCTTCGGCGAAATCGCCGCGTGCCGAAAACAAAACCGCGCGCCATGGGATACGCTCACCGGCGACCCCGCCTACACCGACGCGTCGCTGACCGAAAAAGCAAAAATGATGGACGCGCAAGTCGGCCAATGCACGGCGCTACTCAAGAAACACAATTTCAACACGCGTGATTATCTGATCTCGATCGACGTGCTTAGCCGCGCCGAGCAGGTCTCGCTCATGAAAAAACGCAATATGACCGCAGCCGCGGGCAAGGCCGCAGAGCAACTAAACCCCGCGAGCATCGCCTTCACCGACGCGCACTACGAAGAAATCGAAAAGTGGCGCCAATCCATCCGCACCCAAGCTCAGTCCGCGCAATCGCAACAAGCCCGGCAAGCACAACCGCAACAATAGTCCCGACGCTATGGGAACGATCGATTGGGAAAAAGAGCGCGCCCGCCTGACTCATCTCTACGCGGAGATGGAAGATGGTCAATTGGAAAAAATTGGAGCCAGTCCCGACTCGCTGACAGCAGTTGCTCGCCAAGTTCTAGCCGCCGAGATGTCAAAGCGTGGAATGAAACTCCCCGAGCCACCCTCTTCTCGCGTGGAAGTCGGAAGCCCCGTCGAAATTTGTCGTTATCGCGACTTGAACCAAGCTTCGATCGCGCAAAGTATTCTCGAGTCCGCCGGAATTGAAAGCTTTCTTGCTGATGCCAACCTGGTCCGGATGGATTGGTTCTACTCGAACGCCGTTGGCGGGATAAAGGTCATCGTACGGGAGCAGGACGCAGAAGAAGCTCGAAAGCTCCTCGAACAAGATGTGCCCGAAAGCTTCGATGCCGAGGGAAGCGGACACTACGAACAGCCACGTTGTCCGTCTTGTGGATCATTCGACATCTCGCTCGATGGATTAGATAAGCGGGTCAGTTACGCGACCGTGTGGATCGGTGTTCCGGTGCCTGTCACCATCAAAGGATGGCGGTGCAGTTCTTGCGGCCATCGATGGACAGACAACGGGGAGTCTGGAGGTTCGCCGCAGCAATAGCCCAGCCACAACAGCCCGAACAATATCAGCAAATTGTCATGCAGGCGGAGTAGCTTCACGCACTTCGCGGATAATCTCGCGTGATGCCGATTCCGCCGCAGGCGGCACCAACAACCGAATCTCACTCGGTGCACCAGCCGCATTTCCGTTCGCGCCGTCTTCGCGTTGCACGCCGATTCGGTTTTCACGCAGACACGCTTCCAGAAGATCGGCGAGCGCCATGTCTTCCCCGCTCCAAACCACGGACGTCGCTGCTTCAGAACTCCAGGAAGGATCGTTCGCGCGGTTAACAGGTACATCTAAATCGCCATCCGTCTCGGCTGGCTCGTCCAGCGCAAACGGCGCGCTTTCTCGGACGTTCGCAAGCAGCTCTTTCGCACGCGGCAAATCAGAAAGAAAAACGCGCACCGCATACTTCGGCCGCGGCATCCCGAGTTCAAAAACTAGATGCTCGTTCGTCGGCTGGACGTGATGCCGAATGCCTGCATCACGCAAAATGTGGATCACTTCGCTCACCGCCAACGGGTCGCCACCGCGCCAGGCGACCACAATTTTCTCCTTCCGCTGGCGCTCGTCCAACGGATGTCCGCGCAATTCCTCCGGCACAAGCTCGATACTGCAAACGCTGCACATCGCGTGGCTATCCGGATATTCCGCATCGCAAACAGGGCAATATTTCATCGAATTCCACTCTCGAGCCTCTCGGCGCCTTCATTCCCCGCGTTTTTGTAGAGGCGACTTTACGTCGCCATCTCTTCTTCTCCACCGAAACTGAACCAACCTCAAATCCGCTCAACCGCCAGCGCCACCGCGTTCCCGCCGCCCAAACAGAGCGCCGCAATCCCGCGCTTCAAATCGCGCCGCTGCAACTCATACAACAGCGTCACCAAAATCCGCGCCCCGCTCGCACCGATCGGATGCCCAATCGCCACCGCACCGCCGTTCACATTCACCTTCTCCGGATTCAGCTTGAGCTCGCGCGTCACC
>DATAMU010000392.1:0-1566 GCA_036266605.1 Candidatus Acidiferrum sp.
ACCGGGCTCGGCCTGGCGGTCGTGCTCGGCATCGTCCGCGAACATGGCGGCCAAGTGAGAGTCACGAGTCTGCCGGGCCGCGGGGCGACGTTCGTCTTGGAATTTCCTGCTGTTGCTGCTGGCCACCAATTGACTCACCCATCCCTTCATCCATCGCCGGATCACACGGCTCCAATACAAACGGACTCGCAACAGGCCTCGCAACCGGCTTCCATCGCGTCATCCGCGTTTGGATCGGGCCTCCCACATGGCGACGCCGTTGCATCCCGGCGCGCGTCCGCTCGTCAGCCGCTTCCGGCGGCTCCCGCGGACGCGCCGCTGGCTTCGTGGCCCGGTGCGCGCGTGCTCGTCGTTGAAGACGAGCCTACTGTTGCGCGTCTCATCAGCGATGTGCTCGAAGACGAAGGCCTGCGCGTCGAAGCATTGCTCGACGGCCGCGAAGCTCTCGAACGCGCCGGCGAAGAAGACTACGACCTCGTCATTTGCGACATGAAAATGCCAGAACTCGACGGGGAGCATTTTTATAAATCGCTCGCTGCCTCGGGCAATCCGCTCAGTCGTCGCTTTCTCTTCGTCACCGGTGACGTCGTCGCTGCGCACACACACGATTTTTTGGAACGCAATCAGTTGCCGCACGGAGCCAAACCGTTTCGCGTGGAAGAACTCACCGAAAAGGTCCGACGCGTGCTCAGTCTAGTCAAGCCGGCGCGCCCTTCCAGCAACGCACCGGATATGATCCATGCAGCGAGGAAATAAGAAATGCAAATCCCGGAACAAACAATCTTGCTGGTAAGCCATGACGCCACCTTTTGCGCGGCGGCGCGGAAGCAACTCGAAACGGAACAATCAAACCGGCGTGTCACCGCCGTCAGCACAATCGACGCGGCGCGCGGCATCGCTCCGCACGCGGCTCCGACGGTGATCCTGCTGGAAGAAAGTGCGGCGGCTCCGGACGCCCGCGAAGACGCCGAAAACAGCGCTCCCGGATCGCACATGGAATCCATCGTGTCGGCCCTCGCCGAATACGCGCCGGTCGTGGTCGTGGCATCCGCGAGCCACGAGCACGAGCTATCGGCTCTCGTCGCCACCGGCCTCGCCGATTTTGTGGCGCGCTCTGCGAACTGTCTCTCGATGGCCGTCGATTTGATGGAAGAGCGTCTGCAGGAAGCCGCGAAGATGTCGCTGTCACCGCGCGACGAAAACAATCAAGAGGCGTTTGGCGAGACGCTACGCCACGAACTCAACAATCCGCTTACCGGAATTCTCGGCAATGCTGAATTGCTGCTCGCCGAAGTGCGCCGCAAAAACGATGGCCAGCTCCCCAACGGCGGCCAGCAGCGACTCGAAACCATCGCCGCGCTCGCGGTTCGACTTCGCGAAACTGTCCGTCGCCTCAGCCAGGATTGGGAAAATCGCCATCGCCGCACTCCGCAGCGCGTCGTCCAGCAACGGGCCGCTCACTAGTCGAGCAACCTCGCAGAACGATCCAGCGACTATAGTGTGCTGCCGAAGAATGCCAATACTCGCCTTCGAAACTCAGCCGGCTGATAACCCAGCGCAGCGGTA
>DATAMU010000393.1:0-3703 GCA_036266605.1 Candidatus Acidiferrum sp.
CCCCGAGTCACGATTCAAGCAGGATTGGCCCAAGGACGTGAATCACGTACGCCCCCGCGGCTAGTCATCTCCAAATCGCAATTACGATTTTGTAGGGGCGGGGTTCACTCGCCCGGCCGATGCATTGACGCAATCTTTCCGTTCGCCGCCTTTTTCCCAACACGATCCCCAAGAAAAACAAATTCGCGCCGCCCTGCAGAGGGTTGGGTGTTTTCCCCCTGCCGAACGGCGCGACTTGCTTCAATTGAATTCGCAGCAGCGTCTAATGTTCATCTCGCCGCAACACGCTCCTGTTCCAGCAACCGTTCCTTCCGCGAAATCCCCCATCTATACCCCGCCAAATTTCCATCCTGCCGCACGACGCGATGGCAAGGCACCACAATCGACACTGGGTTCGTCGCACACGCTCGCGCCACCGCTCGCACCGCCTTCGGATTCCCGACCGCTTCGGCAACCTGCGAATACGTCTTCGTCGTGCCCGACGGAATACGCTGCAGCTCCTGCCACACGCGACGCTGAAACGCCGTCGCCTGCACATCGAGCGGCAATTCCACGCGTGGCGGCTTCCCTTCCACACGCTGCACGATTTCGCTTACCCATTTTTCAAACGAATGATCCGCCGAGCTGATTTCCGCGCGCGGATATTCGTCGCGCAGCTCCTTCACCAGCTTTGGCTCTGAGTCGCCAAGATAAACCGCAGAAACCCCGCGCTCAGTCGCCGCCACCAGTACTTCTCCCAACTTCGATTTCGCGATGCTGTAACCGATCTTCATGCCCTTTCCTCCTTTTCGATAAGTCGCCGGCGTCATGCCGAGCTGCGCGTTACTGCGTTCATATACGCGGCTCGACGAGCCATATCCCGTTTCATAGAGCGCGTCGGTGATTTTCTTCCCCGACCGCAGCAGCTTCTTGAATTTCGCGAGGCGCAACGCTTCGGCCAGTTCGTGCGGACGTAGCCCGGTCACTTCTATAAAAGCGCGACGAAGCGTCGCCGTCGTTGTGCCCAGCGAATTCGCCAGTACACCAAATCTCAGGGCGTCTTCCTCCCCGCTAGCTTCAATCTGCCGCATCGCTTTCTCGACGAGCGCAATCGACCCCGCCACTTCATCGGGCTTGCAGCGCAAACAAGGCCGGTAGCCTTCCCGTCGCGCTTCCTCCTTCGTTTTGAAAAAAATCACGTTCTGCCGCAACGGCCGTCGCGCCGGACACGATGGCCGGCAATAAATGCTGGTCGTGCGCACGCCGAGCACAAACGTGCCGTCCGCTCGATGATCGCGTGACGTCGTCGCTCGCCAGTAACGTTCGGCGGCGCTTCCCGTAATCCCGACCGCGGTTTGTGTTTTGCTTTGATGTCTCATCACGCTGCCAAATTAACCCAACCCAAATGGCAAATCTATCCGCAAAGGCGCATCAAAGTATTTCGATGTTTAGGCAGGAGAAAAGCGTCAAAAAGCCGGATCCTCGGTAGCTTCAATGACCTTGCCGCGAGAGCCGGGGGCGCCCTTGGGAGCTCCCCGATGTGGCGCCGTAATCACCAACAGCACCGCCACGAGAATCACCGCTCCGGCCAGAATTGTGCGCAGCGAAATCGTTTCGTGAAGGAAGAGCCATCCCAAAAACAACGCGACGACCGGATTCACGAACGCGTAGGTTGCGACCCGGGTCGCGGTGCTGTGCTTCAGGAGATACATATACGATGAAAAGCCGATCATCGACCCGAAACAGACGAGATAGGTGACCGCAATCCACGAATGGGTCGAAACCGCCGTGGGGTGAAACGCACGCACTTCGCCCGTCAGGCCACCGAGGAGCCAGAGGATGATCCCGCCGGTCAGACCCTGCATGCTAGCTCCAAGTAAAGGGGAGTTCGGCATCTGGCCGTGCTTCGAATAGATCGAGCCGCACGCCCATGCGAACGATCCAACACCGAGAATCGCGACACCGATGGGATCGATCCGCCCAGACCCGCCGAGTTCCCAGGGGCCGACCAGCATTGCAAGTCCGGCAAATCCGAGAATGAGCCCAACGATGACGCGCGGTCCCGGACGATTTCCGTTTGGCCGAAGCCAGTCGATCAACACCATCCACAACGAGACCGTAGCAACCAACAAAGCCGCGATTCCCGACGGTACCCGCTTTTCGGCAAGACAGACTCCACCATTTCCTACAGTAAGGAGTAAGAATCCGGTTATGGTCGCCGTCCGCCACTCGACCCACGTGGGTTTGGTTTTGGCCCTCCACAGCAAAACGGGGCAAAAGATCAGCCCGAAAGTTAAGTGCCGGATCCCTGCGACCAACAACGGCGGAAACGACTCGTCGCCGATGCGAACGGCAAGAAATGTTGAGCCCCAAACGAAGTACACGGCGGCGAACGCCGCCAGAGTGAGGGTGGGATTGGGCGATGTCCCGCGTGAGTCGTGTGCGACGTCCCTGGGAACCGCCGGACTTGGAACTTCGGTTGATTGGGTTTCAGAGGTGGGCATAGGCGACCGAGCCGGCGTCACCGAGCGCCGACGATTCTGATGAATGTAGCGTCTTCGAGTCGCGGGTTACAGCTCCATTTTGGAGCAGAGTCGCTGGCAACCACATCCTGTAGTGCATGTCTGGCCAAATCTATCCGCAAATCGTGGTCGAATTCCGGCTCGCGATTTGGCACGAACTCGCGGGCAAATTTTCGAGTGCCGAATTTTCGTATTTTCGAAATTAGTACCATGACCAACCATTTGATCTTAGGACACTTGCGGTGTTTTCCACAGGTTGACGGCCTACCCTTTCAATGACATCTTTGCGACCCAACTTTTACACGCTGGTGGAGCAAGTTTGGTCGGTACTAGAATCAAGTTCCGCCAACTTTGCCTGGGTCGGCATCGGGCGTTAGCATAGAGAGCTTTGACGAAGCGATATCGCTGAGGGGCGATGATGAGGTCTACGAACCTCGCAAGAATCTTCGAATCGACTGCCATCGACTTCATTCCGGAAGTCCCAGCGACGCTGGCCGTTGCCACCGCTGCCGCAGTGGCTCCGCAAACGCAAGCGACGGCCGGTGCGCGTGTTCCCGCGCTGCGGGTCATGCCTCTCTTGAGCGAAACCAAGACTCGGCAGTTCGTTCGTGTTCCGACACACGCCGTCGGCGTTCATCCCGAGCACCGCGAATATCCCCGCGCCACCCTGCGTCTGCCGCTTCGCCTTCGCAGCGTGAACGACGTTCAGGAAAGATATCCGATTACCCTAGTCACGCGCGACATTAGCTCGAGCGGCGTCTTCTTCCTCTGCCCCAAGGCTCTAGCGGCAGGTACGAAAATCGAAATCGAAATTATTTTGGTCAGCCGCCCCATGGGCCGGGGAAACGTCGTCGTCGCTACCGCCGCCCGGGTGAAGCGCCTCGAACCTGCCGCGACTCCTGGCTGGTATGGAATTGCCGCTCTCTTCGAAGACGTAGCTTTCGATCGCGACGACCACATCCCCACTCGCTTCATGAAGTAGGCAGCGCCGGGATTTTGCCGGCGGTTTTCCTTCCAACTGCAACCGAACGCAAACTCTCACTCCATACGCCCAACCCGCCCGACCACCTCTGCTAATCTTTTCCAATGCGCAAGCATCCTGCCTCCGGACTCCAGGCCGTCCTCTTCGACTGGGACGGCACGCTCCTCGACTCGTTCGACGCTGACTCTTCGGCGTACCTCGCCATGTTCCATGAACTCGG
>DATAMU010000394.1:0-2420 GCA_036266605.1 Candidatus Acidiferrum sp.
CTCATCGCTAAAAACGCTCCGCGATTCCGGCGGATTCGAGTGCATGTGGGACGTACTTGCCGGGTTTTTCGCCGCAGAGGCGAGGAGTCGGAAAGACTTTTCCGGGATTTGCGAGCCGATTCGGGTCGAACGCGCAGCGGACACGCTGCATTGTTTCGAGATCGGGTTCGCTGAACATTTTCGACATTGCGCGCTTCTTGTCTTCGCCGACGCCGTGTTCGCCCGTGATCGAACCACCGGCAGCGATGCAGATTTCGAGAATCTTGTAGGAGAGCGCTTCTGCGGCTTCTTCCTGTCCCGCGATGCGGCGATCGAACAGGACGAGCGGATGCAGATTTCCGTCTCCTGCATGGAAAACATTCGCGACGCGAACTCCGCTTTCTTTGCTGAGCCGATCGATTTCGCTCATCACTTGCGGCAGTGCGGTGCGCGGAATTACACCGTCCTGAACAATGTAGTTCGGCGAGATGCGACCGACCGCGGCGAACGCGGCTTTACGGCCTTTCCAAACGAGCATGCGTTCGGTTTCGGATTGCGCGACGCGAATTTCAGAAGCGCTGTGTTCGACGCAAATCGCATCGACATGTTTCATCAATGATTCAACTTCGGCGAAGGGGCCGTCGAGCTCAACCAACAGCAGCGCGCCGCAATTTGGATAGTTTGCGTGGACCGCGGCTTCGGCGGCTTGAATCGCGAGGTTGTCCATCATTTCGATCGCGGCAGGAAGCATGCCTGCGGCGATGATGCCGCTGACGGCCGCTCCTGCCTCGTTTGTGGAAGGAAACGCGGCGAGTAACGTTTGCACGCATTCGGGCCGCTTCACGATGCGCAAAATTATTTTGGTGGCAACGCCGAGCGTGCCTTCCGAACCGACGAACACGCCGAGTAAATCGTAACCAGGTGCGTCGAGCGTTTTGCCGCCGAGATGCACGAGCGACCCGTCAGGCAAAACAACTTCGAGTCCGAGCACGTGAGTTGTAGTGAATCCGTATTTCAGGCAATGCGCACCGCCGGAATTTTCGGCGACGTTTCCGCCGATGCTGCACACCGATTGCGACGAAGGATCGGGCGCGTAGAAATATTCCTGCGGCAAAACTTGACTGGTCACGTCGAGATTTATCACGCCGGGCTCGACGACGACGCGCGCATTCGGAATGTCGATCTCCAGAATGCGATTCATCCGCGTGAGGCTGATGACGATTCCGTTTTCGATTGGGAGCGCGCCGCCGCTGAGTCCGGTGCCGGAGCCGCGGGCGACGAACGGGATTTTCTCGGCGTGGCAGATTTTCAGAATCGCTTGAACTTGCTCCGTGTTTTCGGGAAGAAGAACGGCTGACGGCATGACTCGAAAATTTGTGAGGCCGTCGCATTCGTAGGTGCGTAATTCTTCCGCGGACGTGATCAGTCCGCGCGGGCCGACGATTTGGCGGAATCGATTCACGAGTTCAGGATTCACGAGAAAAGAGTGCGGTATCGAAATGCAGATGTAAAGAGTGGGTGCGTGCGCGCGTTGCGCGCGCAAGAAAGAAAAAACAGGTCGTGGTCGTGTTTACGGCCGGGCAAGCTGGGGCGCAGCAATGCTGCGCCCCTACTTGATTTGCGATGGTGCGGAAACTTGAGTGCGCGGATCGAATGGAGCATTAGTGGATCACCATTTTTGTGAACGGGGCTACGTAGGCTTGGAGAAAAACCAGGATGCCGACGAGGGAGGCGAGCGCGAGGCTGTGAAGAAAAACGTAGCGGAGGATGTCCCCCTCGTGGCCGTACCACTCGGTGGCGGTGCTGGCGACGACGATGCTTTGGGCGTCGATCATTTTGCCCATGACGCCGCCGCCGCTGTTGGCTGCGCACATCAGGACGGGTGAAACTCCGACTTGGTTTGCGGAAATGCGCTGGAGGCTGCCGAACAGAACGTTGGAGGCGGTGTCGGAGCCGGTGAGCGCGACGCCGAGCCATCCGAGCAGCGTGCCGAAAAATGGATAGAGCATGCCTGTGCGCGCGAACGCGAGACCCATTGTTGCGTCGAGTCCCGAGTATCGCGTTGTAAAACCGATCGCCATCATCGCGGCGATGGTGATGAGTGAGAAGCGCACTCGGTACAACGTCTTTGCATATTGGCGGACAAGGCGGATCGGGCTGTAGCCCATCAAGAATCCGGAGAAGATCGCAGAGAAGAGAATTCCTGTGCCGGATGCGGAGAGCCAATTCAACAGGAAGATTGCGGGTTCTGGAGTGGGAGTCGCGACGACGGGAGGCACGCGGAGCGAAAGATTATGCAAATTCGCGATCGGAATTTTTGGAGCCGATACGTGATCGAGGAATGTTTTTGTCGAAGGCAATCCCCAAACGAAAACGACGACGCTGAGGACGACCCACGGTGTCCACGCTTTGATTACAGCGGAACGCGCGTGGCCATGTTC
>DATAMU010000395.1:0-8360 GCA_036266605.1 Candidatus Acidiferrum sp.
GGGATCGTTGCGCGAGCCCATGTCGGCTATGAGGCGAGCGGATATCACGGTCGTTTCGAGGCAGTCCGAGAAAACTCCACTAGCGACATCCGGATCGACCCGGCGTCCTGTCTTTTTCGCGCAGACGAGATTGGTGGAATTTCGGCGATTGGGAGTAGGAGCGCCTGAATTGAAGCACGGAAGTACGATCAGCAGGGCGCCGTCGTTTGCGTTTTGCGGGGTTGGAAATCCGGATGCGTTTTTTGCGGATTTAGTGAGTTGGCGGGTGGAGTTGGCTGGCGAGCGGGCGTTTCGCGACCATCATGTGTATTCGGAGTTGGATGTGGAACATTTGGAGGCTGAGGCCGACAAAGTATCAGCTGCGGATTTTGTGACGACAGAGAAGGACGCGGCGAATCTGGCGGCTGTGGGCAGAAGATTTCGCAGGCCGGTGTGGGTGGCGGTGATCGATTTTGTGTTTTCGGCGGAGAGCGAGTTCGTGGTGGCGATCGAGCGCGCATTGAAAAAGAAGCGTGATGCTCGCGGGGCGGCGGCTTGAGGATTTTGATTCGCGCTACGAATTGGGTGGGTGACGCGATTATGGCGTTGCCGGCGCTGCGGGCTGTGCGGGCGAAATTCGCTGGTGCGCATATTGCGATCGTGGCGCGGCCTTATGTGGCGGATATTTATCGGGGGCAGGGCGTTTGCGACGAATTGATTGCTTACGATCCGCGCGGAAGCGAGAAGGGGATTGGCGGGCGCGCGCGCTTGGCTTCGCGATTGCGTGAAGGGAAGTTTGATGCGGCATTGCTGTTACAGAATGCGTTCGATGCGGCTTGGCTTGCGTGGCGGGCGGGGATTCCGGAACGGATCGGGTATGCGCGTGATGGGCGCGGGATTTTGCTGACGAAGTCGATTGCGGTGCCGAAGGCGGGAGAAATTCCGGCGCACGAGCAATTTTATTATTTGGAGTTGGTGCGGCGGGCGGGCTGGGCGGAGCGGGTTGATGGAGAGAGTGAGATTTCGCTGGCGGTTTCGCGCGAGGCTAGCGATGCGGCGGAAGAGAAATTGATTGCGGCGGGAGTCCGGGCGCGTTCGAGCGGCGGGACAGGCGCTTTGCGCGTGGCGATTGGGGCGGGCGCTTCGTATGGATCGGCGAAGTGTTGGTTGCCGGAACGGTTTGCTGAGGTTGCGAATCGATTGATGAACGAGTCCGACGCGGAAATTATTTTGTTTGGGACGGCGGGCGAGACAGCGGTTGCGAACGCAATCATCGCGGGGATGAAGCGAAAGCCGATCGATTTGACGGGGAAGACGGTAATCGCGGAATTGCCGGCGCTGCTTTCGCGATGCCAGCTTTTTATCGGCAACGATTCGGGGGCGATGCATGTGGCATCGGCGGTCGGATTGCCGGTGGTGGCGATTTTTGGGCCGACCGATCCGTTTGGTACGGCGCCGGTGACGCCGAAGTGCACGATCGTGCAGGAGAAGCCGTATTGCTCGCCGTGTTTTTTGCGGCGATGTCCGACGGATCATCGATGCATGACAAGTGTTTCTGCAGAGAGCGTGACTGCGGCGGCGCGCGCGTGGCTTGCGGGACCTTCGTCCGCGGCGGGCGCGGAGGTGCGTTCTGCCTGAGACAAAGTTTTCCATGCCAGCGGTTTTTCTCGATCGTGATGGGACTATTTCTGAGGACGTCGGGTACTTGAATGACGTCAGCCAATTTCGTATGTTTCCATTCGCGGCGGGTGCCATTCGGCGATTGAACGATGCGAGCCTGCCGGTGATCGTCGTTACAAATCAATCGGGTGTGGGCCGGGGATTTTTTGCGGAGTCCATGGTGCACACCGTACACGAAGAGATGACGCGGCAACTGGCTGCGGCGGGTGCGCATCTCACGGCGGTCTATTATTGCCCGCACACTTCCGAAGATGATTGCGAATGCAGGAAGCCGAAGCCGGGAATGATTCGACAGGCGGCGCGCGAGTATGGTGTGGATTTGAAGGGGTCGTTTGTTGTGGGCGATCGATACGGCGATGTGGAGTTGGCGCAAGCGAGTGGCGGTCGCGGCGTTTTGGTGCGAACGGGTTATGGAGCTGAGGATTTGCGAGTGAATGGCGCGGGGTGGGAGAGGCAGCCGGATTTTGTGGCGGATGATTTGGCGGGTGCGGTGGATTGGATTTTGCGGAGTGTGGCGGCGGTTCCGGAGCGGGTGGGATGAAGAGATCGCGAACGCCAAGTTTTCCAACGCCGAAGGGGTCGGGATCGACATCGGTCGATCTGGTCTCGCTCGCTGAGCATGTCGAGCAGTTTGCGAGCAAGACGGTTGTGGTGTTGGGCGACTTTGTTGCGGATGAGTTTCAGTTTGGCGAGATTTCGCGGGTTTCGCGCGAAGCTCCGGTTTTGATTTTGCGGCATCGGGAAACGCAGTTGGTGCCGGGCGGCGGGGCAAACGCGGCGAACAATTTTGCCGCGCTGGGCGCGAAAGTATTGCCTGTGACTGTGGTTGGGACAGACGCGGCGGGCGATGCGCTGGTGGAATATTTTCGCAAGCTGCGGATGGATTTGTCGGGGGTTGTACGCGTGAAGGGATTTACCACGCCGACGAAGACGCGATTTCTGGCGGGATGGGCGCACACGGTGGCGCAGCAGGTCTTGCGCGTAGATCGCGAGCCGCAAGGGTCGTTGCCAGCTGGCGTGACGAAGAAGATCGCGAGGGCTTTGCGCGGGAAGTTGCGACGGGCGGATGTGCTGGCGGTTTCGGATTATGGATTTGGAGTGGCGTCGCCGGAACTGGTGCGCGATGCGACGGGGCGGAAGAAAGCGCTCGTGGCAACGCTGGATAGCCGATATGGAATGGATTCGTACGCGAAGGCGGGGATTTCGTCGGCTACGCCGAATGAGGCGGAGTTGGAGGAGATACATCACACTTCGATCGGGCGAAATGTCGCGGAGTTGGAGCGATGCGGACGCGCTACGCTTGAGGCGATGAAGCTTGATTCCTTGTTGGTGACGCGAGGGCGCGATGGGATGGCGCTGTTCGAATCGCCGGGGCGGACGGTGCACATTCCGATTCACGGGAGCAATCAGGCGGTGGATGTGACGGGGGCGGGGGATACAGTGCTTGCGGCGTATTCACTGGCGTTGGGAACCGGAGCAACGGCGCTGGAGGCAGCGCACATTGCGAATATTGCGGGCGGGCTCGTGGTGATGAAGCGCGGGACGGCGACGGTGACGCGTGAGGAGTTGTTGGCGGTGATTCGGGCTGAGGCTTCCGGGGCGGAAGTGTAGACATGCCGGCGTCTGCTACAAAAGTGGTGTCGCGCGATGAGTTGCGCGGATTGCTTGCGGAACGCAAACGCTCCGGAAAGCGCGTGGTGTTTGCGAATGGGTGCTTCGATACGCTGCATGTGGGTCACGTTCGTTATTTGAACGGCGCGCGGAGTGAAGGAGATGTGTTGGTTGTGGCGGTGAACGACGATGCGAGCGTGCGCGGCTTGAAGGGACCGGGGAGGCCGATTTTGAACGAGGGCGCGCGCGCGGAGTTGGTAGCGGCCTTGCGCGCTGTCGATTACGTCGTGTTGTTTCACGAGCCGAACGTCGAGCCGTTGCTGGAATTGCTGCGGCCGGATGTGCATGCGAAGGGCACGGACTATTCGGCCGAGACTGTGCCGGAGCGCGAGACCGCGGCGCGATTGGGGATTCGCGTCGCGATCGTCGGCGATCCGAAGAATCATTCCACGCGCGGATTTATCGAGGCTGTGCGCAAGGCGCCGCATGCCTGATCCGCGATTCCTGGTGGTGCGATTGGGATCGTTGGGGGATATCGTCCACACATTTCCTGCCGTTGCCGCACTGCGCGATTCGTTTCCCGCGGCTGAGATTGTTTGGTTGACGCATCCGCGATGGCGTGGGCTTGTCGAGAGCAGCGGGCTGGCGTCGGAGATTCGAAATGTGGAGTCGCGCGACTGGGGATCGGTGCGGAAGACAATTGCTTTTATCCGAGATGCCTCGTGGCAGTCGGCGATTGATTATCAGGGGTTGTGGAAGTCGGCGGCGCTGCCGTTTCTTGGTGGCGTGAAGCGGCGCATTGGATTTTCGCCGGACACGATTCGGGAATTTGGAGTGCCAATTCTTTACAACCAGCGTGTGAAGGCGGAGACGATTCACATCGCGGATCAGAACGGGGAGTTGTCGCGGCGTGCGGGTGCGCGGCGGCGTGTTGGACATGTGAAGTTGTCGGTGGCGGCTGAGAGTGTCGGGCGGGCGCGCGAGCAATTGACGCGGGCGGGAATTGGCGAAAAATACGTGGTGTTAAGTCCGGGTGGCGGGTGGCGCGCGAAATGTTGGCCGCCGGAGCGATTTGGCGCGCTGTGCCAGAAAATTCGCGAAGGGTTTGGGTTGCGGTGCGTGGTGAATTACGGGCCCGGCGAAGATGATCTGGCTGCCGCGGTGAAGGGGGCGAGTGGCGCCGCCGAACCTGTGATGTGGAATACGGAGCTTGGTCCGCTGATGGAGTTGCTGCGATCGGCGGTTTGTATTGTTGGCGGCGATACAGGGCCGCTGCACTTGGCGATTGCGCTGGGGACGCCGGCGGTGGCGTTGTATGGGCCGACGGATCCGGCACGGAATGGGCCGTATCGGAACCCGTCGCTGGTGACGCGCGATCCGATTTTGGATTCGGGAGAGGCACGCGACACCGACCCGGGCACAGGCGACATTACGATACGCGCGGCGGGGAGCACGACTTCGCACAGCCGAAACGATGTGGTTGATCCGTCGATGCTGGCGATTCAGGTGGATTCGGTGTTTGAGGCGGTGCGGCGTCGGATTGGTGCGCTGGCGTGAGTGACCCAGCGCGAAATTTGGAGAAGCCAAGCGAACCTACGAGGCCGCCGATCCGGGCTACGTTTTTTGCGCGCTGGCGCGTGCGGGTCGGGTATCTCCTGGCGATCGTGGCGCTGCTGTTGGCGCATCCGATGCCGAAGAGCATTGCGATTGGCGGAGTTGTTGGATTGATTGGGTTGTGGGTGCGAGGGCTGGCGGCGGGACATTTGCATAAGCAGGAAACGCTGACTGTGAGCGGGCCTTACGCGCACACGCGGAATCCGCTTTACTTTGGTAGCGCGATTTTGACTCTGGGTGCTGCAGTGGCGATGAATTCGTGGATCGCTGCGGTGTTGTTGCTCGCTTATTTTGCGGTGTTTTATTCGGTAGTGATGCGGAAGGAAGAGGGCGAGCTACGGTTTCATCATGGTGCGGCTTTTGAGGAGTATGCGAAGGCGGTGCCGTTGTTTTTTCCGCGAGTGACGGCGGCGAAGCTGGGGCTTGGTGTCGCGCGGACGTTTTCGTTTGCGCAGTACAAAAAGAATCGGGAGTACCGCGCGACGATTGGATTTCTATTGTTGTTGGTGCTGCTGGTGATCGAGTGGCGGTTGCGGTTGGGGCACTGAGATCTAGCGACACGATCACTGCGACTGCTGAGGCGTAGCTTCGGCGGAGTGAAAAACAGCCGGCGAGACGCCGGCGCTACCGAGAGCGGGCGCGGATGCCGCAGGGCAGGCTACGAAGCAACTGACCTCGATTTGTTTGCCGTCGGTGAGAATGTGGATTGCGCCGTTGGTGTCGGTGCGTAGCGTGCGAACGCCGGCGGTTTCCAGCCGATCGAGGACTTCAGGGCTCGGATGTCCGTAGGGATTTCCTTCTCCCGATGAAATGATGGCGAGTTGAGGGCTAACGGCCGAGAGGAAGTCGGGCGTGGTGGAGTTTTTGCTGCCGTGATGGCCGATTTTCAGGACGTCGGCGTGGATCGCGGCTTCTTCATTTTCGGAGAGCAACGAGCGCTCGACGGCTTTTTCGGCGTCGCCCGGAAAGAGCAGCGTGCGGTCGCCGAATTTGAGGCGAAAGACGAGAGAGTCGTTGTTTTTTGCGGATGGAGCAATTTCGGTAGCGGCGATCTCGGGCCAGAGGAATTGGCCTTCGACGCCATCCCATTCGAAAGTTTGACCGCGGATTTCGTGTTTGATACGAGTGCCGTGTTGCGTGGCGATGGCTTCGAGCTGTTCCAGCGCGCCTGAATTGACTTCGCGGCCGATCCAGAGTTCTCCCACTTTGAAATTTTCGAGGATGGCGGTGAGGCCGCCGAGGTGGTCCTGATGCGCGTGTGTGAGTGCGATGACGTCGATTGTTTTGAAGCCGCGCGACCAAAGGTAGGGGGAGACGGCTTCTTCGCCGGGATCGATGCCGGTGTGGTCTTCGCGGCCGGGGAAGCCTCGGAAGGCGCCACCGCCGTCGATGAGCATGGTTTTGCCGTGAGGGGAGACGAGAAAGATGGAGTCGCCTTGACCGACGTCGAGGATCGTGGATTCCAGTCGAGCGGCGGCGTGAGCGGGTGGGAAGGGGAAGGTTGAGACGAGGAGCGCGGCGAGAACGAAAGCCGCTGAGAGGCCGTAGATGGTGACGCGACGATTTCGTTGAGAGATCACGGAGCTCGTGCGCGCTACGGCTGCGATTGTGATGGCGAGCGCGAAGAAGAGGACTGTTAGCCAGAGTGGTGGAGTGGGGATGCGGTAGCTCCAACGGGGGAGAGCGGCGAACCAGGATACGACTTGAAGCAGAAGCGTGGTGATGAGCGCGAGCGGTGCCGCGAGGAGTTTGCCGAGGAACGGCCATAGGAGGCCTGCGGTTAAAGTGAGAAATCCCCACGGAACGATGACGCTGGTGAGAGGGACGGCGATGAGATTTACGGCGGGAGATGAAAGCGCGATGCGATGGAAATTGGCGGCCATGAGGGGAAGCATGCCGAGCTGGAGAACGATAGTGAGGGCGAGGAGTTCGGAGACTCGAAACGTGATGGCAAGGCTGCCGGCGAGTGCGTTCTGAATGTGTGCGGCGACGCGTGATGGGGAGTGCGATGCGAACCAGCGGAGTGTGGCGCGGACGTCGAGGCGGAATTGGGTGACGCGTGGTTCGTGACTGGCGTCGCGTGTAATGTCTCGCCAGCCGCGGAGGGCGCGGGCGTACGGTTGGACGGTTGCGTCAAGCCAGGGGATTGCCAGGCCTGCGATGCAGCCGATGGCGATGAAGGAGAGTTGAAAGCTGGAGTCGCGTATGGCGAGAGGTCGCCCGATGAGGAGGATTAACGCGGCGAGAGCGGCGGAGTTGAGGAGGTCGAGGCGGCGATAAAAGAACCCGCCAAAGACGACGGCACACGCCATCAACGTGGCGCGCAGGACTGGGGCGCGGACTTCGACGACGGCGACGTAGGCGGTGAGCACGGCGACGACGAGGATGATGGTTACGATTGGCGTGAACCGCAGCTTGCGCGTTGTCCAGAAGATGAGCGCGGCGAGTGCGGCGACGTGGAGTCCGGCGACGACCAGGATGTGGAAGACGCCGGTCTTTTGGAAGGCGGTGGATTCGTCGCGATCGACAAAGGTGCGGTCGCCAAGGAGCATGGCGCGAAGTGTGGCAGCGGATTGTGGATCGGCGGTGAAGAGTGAGTCGAGTTCGTCGCGGAGGCGAGAGCGGATGCGCGCGACGCCAGTGGAGATTGATTGGTGCGGGACGGTCGATAACTCTTGGAGGAGTCTCGGAGAGCGCAGGGTGGCGATGAGGTCGATGTTTTGGGTGGCGAGGTAGGCGCGGCGATCGAAGGCGCCTTCGTCGCGGAAGAAAGGAGGGCGCCGCGCTTCGGCGATGACATTAACTGCGTCGCCGGCGTGGATTTGAGGGAGGAGTGCGGCGTCGTTCGCGGTGTGTGGCGAGAAACTGACGCGGAGGCCGCCGGCGATGGGGATGGTGGCGGCTTGATAGTCGACAGCTTGCAAATCGATTTCGTAGCCAGTGCCCCAAGGGAGATTAGTGGGTTCGTCGCGCAGAATTCCGTGCCAACGCAACGGAGTCTTGAGGCTGAGTTGGTTGTGGTCGAGGAGTTGAGTGACGTGATTCGGTGGTAGTGGTTGCTGGGCGATCGTTGAGCTTGTAAGTCCGACGCCGAACCAGCAGAGAAGAGCGACAACAGCACTGGCAATGAGCTTCTCTGCGCGGAGAAGAAGCAGCGCCGAAGCTGCGAACATCGCGCATGCGATGAAGCACGCGATGAGCTTCGGGGGCGATGTGCTGAATTGAGCGAACGGTGGGTAGAGGCCGAGCGTTATGCCGCAGACGAAGGCTGCGACGATGGCTACGGCCGGCGCCTTCACGGGACGCGTCTCAGCCGCACGAGGGTTTCGATGTGAAAAGTTTGCGGGAAGAGATCGAAGAGATGGACTTCGACGATTTCGTAACGATTCGCAGAGTCGCTGGCGGCGGTCTCGTCAGGCTTTTTCTTTGCTGAACCCGTCAAAATCGCCAAGTCGCGAGCCAGCGTGGATGGATCG